>JALNWK010000079.1 GCA_023230925.1 Limnochordia bacterium | reverse complement strand
TACGATATCCTTCCATCCTATTGGTCAACGCTACAAAACAACCACGAACCATCCTCCAATATCTATGCCTCAGTCTCAAATAATGTACGCGCTAACCGTCTCATTTATTGTGGTATCTAACACGAATGAACCTTTTAGGGAATTCAAGATCTCTCGGCTGTCCATGGTAATGTCTGCTAACCGGGAGTGTACAGCCAGCATTTAGCTACAGAAATAGGCCTGCTTTCCTGATATCAGATCTTGGAGACGTAGAGCTGGATAAAAATTACAAATATAGTCTCTGAAGGCAGTATTCGCCAAAGGGGAGGCCCGTTGTCTTAAGAGATTGCTCTTATAGAATACAGATACTGTAAGAGGATGACATACATAACACTATTACGAATGCTACAATGTAGCATAAACTTGCTGACCAGTTGGGCTATATTTGTTGTTTTGCTTGTTGACATAGGTAGAGAAAACACTGTTATACACTATTGCAGAAGATTAGATGTCGCGAATTCCCGGGGTTGACATATGTATCCGACATGGTATAATTGAGGTAACATTGGAATGCTACATAATGCATACACGCGGACAATTGAAGCTATGGCTCGGGATTAGTCGCTTCTGAAGACTATTTTTTTGGAACTAGAGTAGCATACCTATCCAGATTAGATTACTATTATAGGAGATAGAATAATATGGTAACCCAAGCGGAAATAGCCAAAAGAGCAGGAGTAACACGAGGCACAGTCTCCCGGGTTTTTAACTTTGATAAACGAATTAGTGCCGAGACAACAAAAAAAGTGCTTGAGGTGGCCGAACAACTCGGATATGTACATCCAAGACTTAGTAGAATAAAAAACACCCTAACGGTTATTGTTTGTGCCGGGAGTGTAGGGACGAAACTAGCCGAAGGCTGTTTTTTTATGGAGACGTTTAGAGGCATATCGGACTTCTGCAAAGAATCGGGATATACAACTAGAATGGTCAGCTTCAGCTACGAGCAAAACCACGAGTTAGTTGATGAGTTTACGAAGATCATAGACAATTCGGAATCGGCTGGGTACATCTTGCCAAGTGTAATTCCAGTAAACGAGGGCCTGCTTGAACCCTTTTTCCGAGCCAGAAATCCCTTGGTGCTAGTCAATCGATATCTAGACAGTTGTAGCATCAACTGTGTTGTCAATGACGATGTATGGGTCGGAAGAACTACAGCCAAGTTCTTCCTGAAAAAAGGTCATTGCAGGATCGGTTACATAGGCGGCCCCTTAAATGCTACAGCTATGCGAGATCGTTTCTGCGGTTTTCGAGAGGTATTGATTGATGGTGGAGTCTATAGGCCAGAATACTGTTCTTTTCACAAGAACCTCACTATGGACGCGGGATATCAAGCGATGTCTGAACTAATACAAGCGCATGATAACATTACTTCTGTGTTCTGTTGTAATGATGAAAGCGCGCTCGGTGCAATACGAGCTATCAAGGATCTGGGATTAAGAGTACCACATGATCTGTCGGTCATTGGACATGATGGTTTCATTACGGAATTGGATGGCAACCTTGTATTGACAACTTTTAAGTTAGGGCTTTACGATTTGGGTTATCAGGCCGCAAAACTTGTTGTTTCGAGAATCGAGAATCCTGGGATTATACCACAACAGATCGTGATTAGACCGGAATTCCGTATTGGTAACACGGTCTGCAGTATGAAATAGCAGCCATTTGGTCGGATGCAGGAATGGAGGTGAATGAGGTTCCGTTGATGCAGTGGTAGGTAGTTACAGTCAATACCAAAGACAATGAAGGTATTTATCATTTCTTGAATGGAGGAGTGCCTGCACCGAGAATAAGACTGATGTTATAGACCGAATCGAGAAACCTACTGGGACTTGTTTTGTGCTGATCCATACGATTTGGGTATTAAGGGTAGGGGTACGATTACTGTGAAAGGACTGCCTGTCTAAACTCACTGAGCTTATCGACCTGAAGGATTCATTAGTTCTGCATAATAATGAACATATTAAAGAGTAACAATTATTAGCCTAACGTTTAAAGGTGGGAGGAGAAATGCAAGTAAAGAAATTCATAAGGCAAATATGGATGGTTCTGTTTGTTGTCGCTGTCGGATTCTCAATTGCTAGCGGAAAGGAGACTATACACTTTCTTGGCGTTGGTTACTCTCCGTCATTGGTTCAAGCTTTGAAGCAGAACATTCTGCCGGAGTTTGAGCGGCAACACAATGTTGAGGTGATACTAGAGAATACTACTTGGGATGAACGCGTTGACCGTTTTATTACCACAGTAATTGGTGGTATGGCTCCCGATGTCATAACCACAGGTTATTATGCACCATACGAGGAAGGCGCTGCTGGATTGCTGATGCCACTAGACAAGTACCTAGGTCAGTGGGAATATCAGGACCTTATTCCGGAACCTATATGGGAATCACAGAGTTGGGCAGGTAGCATCTATGCTATGCCAGTTGACATTGATGTGAGAGGAATCGTCTACAGTAAGCTGTTCTTTGAACAGGCAGGTTTTGATGGAGACCAGACCCCTGAGAGTTGGGATGAGCTTGTGGAGTGGACACGACGCCTAACTGTATTAGGGAGTGATCAGCAATCCGTTGAGAAGAGAGGATTGTTCGTTTCGGCACATGCGCAACATCTGTTCTGGTATATGTTGCAGGCTGGGATACAGCCGGTCGATGTGAATATACTCGAATCAGATTTCGATAAACCAGAAGCCATAGATGCAGCACAAATGCTCTTGGATCTTCATCTTGCAAGACAGGGGGACCTACCTGGACCGCAGTCTGGGGGAATATTCTGTGAAGAGACAGCTATGAGTTGGTATCACCCAGGCTGGTTTAACAAGTCTTTAGCGGAACTGGATAACCCTGAGGAGATGGTTCGTCATCTAGGGATATTTGCTCCGCGTCGTTCGCAGTTAGATGATCCTGTGGCTATAGGGTTCATTAATGGTTTGGCAATTCCTCAAGGATGCAAAAACCCAGAACTTGCATGGGAATTGATCGCATATCTAACACGAAAGGACGTCTTAGAGGAAATACACAAGATCACCGGTACAGTGAGTCCCCGCGTGGATATTGTTCCTGAACTGATGGTATGGCCTGGCGCGGAGATGTTTTACAGCCTAATCCCCTATATTCGGACCACGATTGTCCCTCCACCCAGAAATCGAGCACAGGGTCAAGTGGAGGAGTTGCTCAAGGCAATGTATTCCATGCGAATACCGCCTAATAGAGTTGTACAAAACGCACATGACCTATGGACCAGATTGCTACAAGAGTGGAAAGCTTCTATGACAGAATAAGGTGGAACGAAAAACCTTTCCTATAAGGAAGGAGATGAAACCTGGTGAATTTTCACGTGTTAGCAATGTTCTCCCTGATTTTCGTCATAGTTATTAGTGGCGCTACGCTTATATATGGTCAGACTGCAGAAGCCAGGTTGCCATTGGCGAAACATCCGAGACTAGTAGCTGATAACACCGAATTTGAAAGACTTAAGGAGCGAATGGAAAACGATCCCGTTCTTGAATCGTGGTATTCAAAAATCCGAGCGGCTGGCGACAACCTCCTTTATATTGATCCAGTTGAATACCTACTGCCGGATGGTGTTCGTCTGCTAACGACAAGCAGGGAGGTTCTTTCGCGGATCTACACCCTTGGATTTCTCTATAGAGCAACTGGGGAACAGAAATATGTGGACCGGGCATGGCTCGAACTTCAGGCAGTAGCCAGTTTTCCCGACTGGAATCCTAGTCATTTTCTAGATACCGCCGAAATGACCCATGCTTTTGCTATAGGATATGACTGGCTATACGATGCATGGGATGACGCCAAACGGCAGTACATTGCTGACATCATTGTTCAAAAAGGTCTTCAGCCAGCGCTGGATGCGTATCGTCATTCAGCATGGTGGGTCAATGACATCAGTAACTGGAATGTTGTCTGCAATTCGGGAGTGGCTCTTGGAGCCATTGCCCTGGCCGATGAGTATCCCGAGCTCGCAAGTACGATTATGGAGAGGGCCTTGGGATCAATCCGGTTCTTTTTGGACAGACTAGATGGTTTTGAAGGAGCGTGGGATGAAGGGCTACACTATTGGAATTACTCGATGGAGTACTTGGTTGCCTATCTAGCTACCCTCAACACGGCGTTCGGTACTGACTATGGGTTAACTGATAGAATCGGTGTAGAAGAGGCTGGAACGTATCCTATCTACATTAGTGGACCAACTGGATTAGCCTTTCATTACGGTGATGGCACCATTAGGGAGCCAAATCTACCTGTTATGTATTGGTTTGGGGAACGATTTAACAGACCCGAATATGTACGTTGGCAGTCCCAGAGCTTGGCCGATCTTAGTGGCGTGAATGAGCGGCTCCACCGCAGTGTCTGGAATTTGCTATGGTATAGCGAAGAACAAGACAGTAGTCTTTTGCCCTTGGATAGATATTATCCGGGTCTAGAGGTAATCACTTTTCGTAGTGCTTGGCAGGATCCAGAAGCCCTTTTTGTGGGTTTTAAAGGGGGAGACAACGCAGCCCCCCATGGTGATTTGGATCTTGGAACGTTTGTGTTGGATGCGTTAGGTGTACGTTGGGCCATTGAACTGGGTTCAGATGACTATAACTTGCCAGGCTATTTTGATCAGGATAAGACAGGTCGGAAACTGGGTGGACAGCGCTGGAATTACTATCGCAAACGCGCCGAAGGACAAAATACTCTAGTTCTCAATCCTTCGCCATACATAGATCAAGATTCCCGGGCGAAGGCTGCCATTGCTTTCTACGACACGAAGCCAGACCAAGCACTAGCGGTTGCTGATCTGAGTAAGGCCTACAATTTGTATGGCAAGAATGTGTCCGTGATGCGCGGGGTAGCTTTGTTTGATCGTCGGCGTCAAGTCATCATTCAAGATGAGATAACTAACGATATTGAGTCAACAGTATGGTGGTTCATGCATACGGCGCAACAGATCAGTATTAGCTCCGATGGGAAACTGGCGACACTAAGTAACAACAACAAGCGCTTGGAGGTGCGGATCCTTTCACCAAGCAATGCTGAATTGATGGTTATGGATGCTAAACCGCTTTCAAGCTCACCAAATCCATCAGGGCAGAATCCGAATCAAGGCATAAGAAAACTGGCAATCAAGGTATCTGGCGTGAAAAAACTACGACTAACAGTCCTGCTAACACCCCTTTCTGAAGGAGAGAGTATTGGGCAAGTGCCAGAGGTACTTCCGTTGGCACAGTGGCTTGAAGCAGGAGGAAGCGAAGTGCCCTTATGGGGGGGTACCCAGCCTAGATTGAAGCTTGATATTGACTGCCCCTATAAGGGGATGAAGAGCCATGGTTATTTACCTTTGGATATTGTAGCTGATGGGCTGGATACGATCGATATTGAAAACGTAACCGTTCGGTTAAACAACGACATCGTCTACAGGGGTGGGAGTCTTCCTGTGGCAAAGTCCATTGACACAACACAGTACGAAGATGGTCAGTATCAGCTTACCGTGCAACTGACAACCGCTGATAACCTGTGTTTTTCTAGCTCAGTGCAATTTGAAATAAAGAATCGTTGGGTATTAATAGATGATATGAAAGCTCCCGTTGATGCAGGTATACTCGGGACTATTAACTTGTCTAAGGCGAGTATGGAGTCAGAAGGATGGGCATATACGAATAAACCAGAGAATATATTCGGGGATGATTCTCGGCGAATCGGAACTTCGGGTTCGTCCGAGTACATTATATGGGAAGCCCCTCAATTAAAGGAATACCTTGTAACCATGTACAGCAGAGAAGACTTTCGTGAAGACGCCATTACCCTATATGTCTCTTCTGACAAGGTGAACTGGGAGGAACTTGATTACACGGTAACTACAATATCGTCTAGTAACGGATGGACAGAGTATAAGTTAGAAGGTCAAGCAATAGCCAGCTCAAATTGGTTTAAGCTTGTTCTTGATGGGATGAGCACTCCTAATGAATCCTTGCAGATTGGTGCTGTCAAGCTTGTTGGTTTGGTGATGGTGGAATAGATCGTTTGGGACTGCTGTAACTGTCAATGCTAGTAGGGTGTGAACTAATCTGTGTCTATATGCTAGAGAGGATGATGCTATCGGGTCATAACCGAGATACTTAAGTGATAAGGTGCAGGGACGAAGGAGATATGGGATGTTTTGTTTCTACGTTTAGTTTAGTATGTATCAACAGGTGTTTTGCTGTCTGGCAGACAGGACCCGGGAATACTGAACCATGAACCCAGGAGGGATAACAATGGAAAATAACATTAGGATATCGGTAGTGTTAGTGATAATATGTTTTGCTTTACTATCTCCTTGTGTTTTGGTTGGAGCAGAGGGTATCAACCTAGTAGAGAACGGCGATTTCGAATTGGTCGATGCCGAAGGAAAACTCGTTGGGTTTGATTATTGGCTTGCAGAGGGAGATGTAGCGATTTCGGTAGTAGATACAGCTGCCCGAAGTGGGCAACGTTCTGTGCAAATATCAGGATCCAGCACACCTAGGGGATGTATCACTTATAGGACGGATATTCAAGGGGGCAGCAAATATCGGATTCAGGTGTGGTATCTCTATGATATCGACGGTCCATGGGAATCGCCTAAGGGCAACGTGCCTTGGATGGGGCACCATGTAATGATGCGGTTAATGGCATACGGAGAAGACGGAAAGAAGATTAAATGGGATGAAAACTGGCTTGCGGATCCTGATGAAGGCTGGTTTGACGTACGTGATAACATCCATGTCTTGCCCGCACCATGGGAGCTAGGGAATACTGAAGAATGGTCCTCCCTCGTTGTTACCGTGAATTTCCCCGAGAATGTCAAGAGAATAGAGGTTAATTTATTTAACTGGTATGGAGAGGGAGCAGTATATTTCGACGACTTTTCACTTACTCAGTTGTAGCTTGCTGTCTGCTCCAAACTTGATATGTAATGTCGAGGCTTTCCCTTGTTAGCCTTAGTCTGTGCCGACTGTCTCAGGTACCCTTGGGATGGTCGGCCTTTATTCCAAAGGAAGTGTATAGGTGTCAGTGCTAGAAAACTAGATGGATGAGGCGTGGTGAGTATGTATTATTCTGATGTTGATCGCGGGCGCTCGGTTGCTAAGGATCCCGCCGTTGTAAGGTTCGAGAACAAGTATATTATGTATTATTCGATTCCCCCTTACGGTGATGGTCGTACAAATGATACGTGGGCCATAGGGGTTGCGGAAAGCCAGGATCTGAGCACATGGTCCAAAATAGGTGAGGTTCTTCCTGAACATGACTATGAGGAGAATGGAATATGTGCCCCAGGGGCCATTGTCTTACGAGACCAAGTCCATATCTTCTATCAGACATATGGGAATGGTCCGAAGGACAGTATTTGCCATGCTGGTTCTACTGATGGAGTGCTCTTTGACCGAAATCCAACGAACCCTGTCTTTCGTCCAACGGGAGAATGGAATTGTGGACGGGCCATTGACGCTGATGTCATTCACTTTAAAGATAAGCTTCTGCTTTATTTCGCGACTCGTGATCCTTTGATGAAGCAACAGATGCTAGGCGTGGCTGCAGCTCCCATAGAATCGACGTTCTCCAGAAAAAACTGGGTACAGCTGTGTCCCGGCCCCATACTACAGCCAGAACTTTGGTGGGAACAAGATTGTATAGAGGCACCAGCTGTATGTAACCGGGATGGCAAATTATTTATGTTTTACGCTGGTGCCTACAATAACAAACCTCAACAGATCGGCTGTGCTATGAGTAAAGACGGTATTCGTTGGACTAGGTTATCAGAGCAACCGATATTACCGAATGGGCAACCAGGTTCCTGGAATTCAAGTGAATCGGGCCACCCCTTCGTGTTTGTGGATGAAGATGGACAGACGTATTTGTTCTACCAAGGCAACAACGATCTAGGGAAAACATGGTATTTGTCGAAGGCGGTAGTTGATTGGAGTAACGACGTGCCCAGCCTTACCCCCGATCTAGGTTAGTCAGTCGCTACCTGTGAGTAGTCGAACTTTGCTGGGAGACTCGGCGTTCCTATTCATGTTTCTAGGACGCGGTCCTTGAATCAGTGACTATTGTAAACTGTAGACTGGTTGTCACAGACTAGAGTCTAGAGTATATTCAAACCATGAGGTGTTACCTTCTGGCCCCCAAAAACGGTGGGGTTGCACTTATGGGACTTAAGAATGCGAAGTACGAACGCTTGATCTGAATTAAGGGAATTGATCTGAGAAGTGCCTAAACAATTCTGAAGAAGGAGACTAAACTGTTTGCGGAGAATCCTTTCATAAGAGTTTTTTCCATGGAAGGAATTGTTTATGAAACTAAGGAAACGAAAGAAAGAAGACATCGTCATTCTACTCGTGATAACGCTAATTGCTTTGGCTATAGGACAAGGCCTTCCTGCATGTGTACCACCGGTACAGCCATGCGGTAAGGCACGGTATCGTAAGGCGAACATGAAGGATATAGTCCGAGCGGTACAAGCCCACTACGATAGTCTTCGGTTATACAGACGATTGTTTCGTGC
>JALNWK010000078.1 GCA_023230925.1 Limnochordia bacterium | reverse complement strand
TCTGAATAACTACGGGGTTCTCGGTGTCATCTCTTTTTCCTTCCTCTATATGAAAAGAATGGTTATTCTTTCGTCATTTACATATTCCTGATTTACTCCCCCCAATATCTAAATACGCCCAATACTTTCCCTGCAGACGGTTTTGCCACCATTGAGGATTCTATGGAATGGGTACGAGGTTTTGTGGATCTATACAATAATGAACTCCTGCATAGTGGCATAAAGTTTGTAACCCCGTACCAAAGGCACTATGCTCTAGACATTGAGATATTATCTAAAAGAGATGCTGTTTATCAAGCTGCAAGGAAAAAACATCCGGAGCGTTGGACAGGAAAAACTAGGAACTGGAAGTGGATTGATGAGGTCACACTAAATCCAGTTACTGAGCAAACATCGGAAAGAGAAAAGGAGCAAATACGACAACTATCTTGACAAACACCGCCTTGCCTATTTATCGATGGGGCATGAGGTGATCGCAGATGTCAATGCAACAACGAAGTCCCTTCAGGCAATGGGAATTCGCATGGATGCCGTAGGCATCGGTTGGATGATCGATGAAAAGAACGGACTCATCTGGCACAATGGCGGAACAAGCGTTTTCAACAGTTACCTCGCCTTTGATAAGAGAAGACGAATCGGTGTTGTCATTCTCTCCAATTTACCTCCTGGTTACAGGATTCCTGCAACCGTTATGGGTTCAAAACTAATCAGGGTTTTGCAGGAAGAGTATGACTGGCAGCATGACTCAACAGGGGTTTTTGAAGCTGACTAAGGAGAGTTCGGTAAAAAGTAACCAGCAACCGCGGAATGCAGATCCGTATTCTGTGGTATTTGTCGTTCCCTTGGACTTTCTTGATCTTCCCGTCTGGCAACTATATCATAGATGTAGGATAACAAGTATCTTCTTTGGGGATAATTGTCAAGAACCACAAGGAGGTCTAGGCTATGGAACCAACAATTACTCTGATAAAACATGCCGGAGTCCAGATTGTCTGGGATGAACGTACTATCTATATTGACCCCTGGGAGTTGCCGGATACGGTGGTGAAGCAAGCGGATGTCGTGTTTGTAACCCATCCTCATTATGATCATTTTTCCAATGAGGACATTGAGAAGATTCGGGGAACCGATACTGTTATTGTTGTTCCCCATGAGATTGCCGGTGACATTCCTGGGTCTATAGGTGTTGCTCCCGGTGACGAACTAGAAGTTAAGGGTATTGGGGTTGAGGTTGTTCCTGCCTATAACAAGAACAAGAGCTATCATCCCCAGGACAAGAGATGGGTAGGCTACATACTCCAATTGCAGAATACACGGGTTTATCATGCTGGGGATACGGATTTCATCCCTGAGATGAGCGATCTACAGGTTGATATAGCCCTTCTTCCTGTAGGAGGAACCTATACCATGGATTTCGAGCAGGCGGCAGAGGCTGCCGAGGCAATTGACCCAGAAAAGGCTATTCCTATTCACTATGGAGACTTGGTTGGTAATGAAGATGATGCTCAACAATTTGCTGCCCGATTCGCCCGGGTCAAGATTTTGCCAAAAGCCATAAGTCAGGAACCCTTCTAGGCATGATGATGCTCCATAATGGGAGCATCATTTTACTTCTCTATAGTTAATTTTCCTCCTCGAATAGCATAGTAGTTTAATATGCAGGTGGCTTACAGGCCAGAGGAGGGAAAGAAGTGCAAACACTATTAAAGGCCCAGCGTCTGGCAATTGAGGAAGTGCTTGATTGGCCAGGAGTGACCGGGATCGCTATTGGCAAGAAGATTAAGGGTGGTCGCCTGACCGATTATGATAGTGTCATCATTTACGTGGAAAAGAAACTTCCCGTAACCCACGTTGAATACGTCCTTCCCCAGGCGATCGGGGATATTCTCACGGATGTTGTGGAAACCGGACGGATTACTACACAAATGGACCATACAAAAAGGATGCGCCCTGCCCCCGGAGGTTGTTCCATTGGTCATCACGCCATAACCGCGGGCACCTTAGGGGTTGTCTGCTTTGATCGTAAGACGAAAGAACCGGTGATTCTATCTAACAATCATGTCCTAGCCAATTCCACCAATGGCATTGATGGTCGGGCCAAGCAGAATGATCCGATCTTGCAGCCTGGCGCATATGATGGTGGTCAGACGACGGATGTGCTCGGCAGACTTGAACGGTTTGTTCCGTTGCATTTTGGCACTGGTGGCACTGATCAGAAGCCTATGTGTTTTATACGAGCAATCATTGAGCGTATTCTGGGTTGGCTTGGGGTCAGAAACAAGGAGGAACATGGCATTAATATCGTTGATGCAGCCATTGCTCGACCAGTGGATTCAGTGCGCATGGAAATTCTAGGTGTTGGTTTGGTAAGAGGCGTCACCGATGTACCCGTGGGAACCCTCTGCTACAAAAGTGGTCGTACCACACAAGTCAGCACAGGTACGCTGCAGGGGAAGAACGCGCGGTTAAAGGTCTATTTTGACGAAGGTCAGGCTGCTATTTTCGACAAGCAATTGGTTTTCACCAGTATGTCCGAGCCGGGGGACTCGGGCTCCTTGATATTGGAGAAGGGCACGAATCGTGCTGTTGGCTTGCTATTTGCTGGCTCCAGTGACGTTACTATTGCCAATCCTATTCAGGATGTACTGGAACTGCTAGATCTTGAATTCTAGAGTCATAAGGAAGAACATCCTCCCGACACCTTAATGACCGTTGACTGGCGTTCAATGCGGGGGGGATTTGCTACGAAAGTATGTGTTAGACTGATCCAAGAAGCGATCTTCTGAGCAGATCGCTTCTTGGATCAGTTGGTGGCGTGCATATTGCTCAGGTCAAAGGGTTATCCCGGACCTTGGTTTCCATCTCGCCAATTGCTGCCCGGTTCACGGCTATTTAGCCAGTTGATCAATCTGTATGGGATAATGCTGTGGCACCGATGGCTTGCATCATATCCTTAATCGCGGCGTCGCGAAGCCGAAAATTTTGGGAAACAACCAAAGACCCGCCTCCAATTATCCCTATGATTTACTGAGATGACCCTTAGATTAGTTAAACAAAGACTGCTTGTCATGTAAGAACAAGATATCTCGTCCTTCCTTGAGGCATATGCCTTAAGCATTGTCTCTGAGGCAAGTGTGGGGAATTGGGTTTGCACAATCTGCTTGTGCCAATGGCTGATGTACCGTAGTTGCTGTTTGATAGCCACTAGTGATAGAATGATACTGTGAAATATGCGAAGAAGAAGGTGCGGTTTAAGTTGCAGTCGATGATCAGTCTAGATAAAAAGCATTCATTGGTGGATGAGGGGCAGCTAACTAGAATTGAACCGTTTATCGGAGCGGCCCATCAGATACTAGAACAACGTTCAGGCGCAGGAAGGGATTACCTCGGTTGGTTAGACTTACCTGACTATGATCGAACGGAACTGGATCAGATTCAGGAGGTAGCATCCCGGATTCGTTCCAACAGCCAGGTCCTCGTAGTCATTGGAATTGGTGGTTCCTATCTTGGAGCCCGGGCCGCGATTGAGCTGCTTACTCCAAGCTTCGGTGGGGACGGTCTGCAGGTGGTTTATGCAGGTCACAATCTAAGCTCAACTTATCATGCGGAGCTACTGTCCTATCTAGATCAGTATGACGTTTCCCTTAACGTCATCTCCAAGTCGGGAACCACTACAGAACCCGCAGTTGCCTTTCGATTTCTCAGGCGATATATGGAGACAAGATACGGTAAGAGCGGGGCTAAAGAACGCATCGTGGTGACCACAGATAAGGCAGCGGGTGCCCTAAGACAGCTAGCAACAGAAGAAGGGTATGCATCCTTTGTCATTCCCGATGATGTGGGCGGAAGGTTCTCTGTCTTGACTCCGGTGGGTCTATTGCCTATCGCCAGTGCAGGCATTAATATCCAAGCGATTCTCGCTGGTGCCAAGCATGCTAAGGATTCCTATGGCAGCCCACAACTTGAGGAGAACGACTGCTATCAGTATGCTGCCCTACGACATATTTATTATGAACAGGGCAAAACGATGGAGCTTTTGGTAAGCTATGAGCCAAGTCTATTCTACTTTGCCGAGTGGTGGAAGCAGCTATTTGGCGAAAGCCAAGGCAAAGACGGAAAAGGACTGTTTCCTGGGTCTGTTAGCTTTACCACAGATCTTCACTCCCTGGGGCAATACATCCAAGACGGAAGAAGACTGTTCTTTGAAACAGTGCTAAACGTGCAAGAGCCCCACCAGAACCTGATTATTGAAGCAGAAGACGCTGATTTGGATGGCCTCAACTATATCGCTGGGAAATCAGTCCATGAGGTTAACCAAAAGGCTCTTCAGGGAACTTTGCTTGCTCATGTGGAAGGACTAGTACCCAATCTCATCATTAACGTTCCCAAGATAACCCCTACGTACTTTGGGCAACTAGTCTACTTCTTTGAGAAGGCCTGCGCGATCGGTGGCTATTTACTCGGTACCAACCCCTTTGACCAACCGGGTGTTGAAGCCTATAAGAAAAAAATGTTTGCGCTCTTGGGTAGACCCGGTTACGATTTATGACGATCACAAGCGCTGTAGTGTTTCATGGCTCGACGGGGTGTGCCCCGTCAAGCCATCTAGATTCAGAGTTGTTCAGTCGATCATCATCTTGTCCCTCATGCTGGTAAAGACACCATCACCAATGATCAAGTGGTCCAATACACAGATCCCTAGGAGAGTTCCTGCTTTGGCCAGTCGCTGGGTGACCTTGATATCTGCTCCACTTGGCTCACAGCAGCCCGATGGGTGATTGTGGGCTAAGATAACAGCAGAGGCGCTGTGCCTAATGGCCCCCTTGAATACTTCCCTTGGATGAATGGCTGTATGAGCCAGTCCACCTACGGCCACTGTCTCTACGCAGATTATCTCGTTTTGGGTGTTAACTAGAATTACAATAAAGTGTTCGCGGTCATAGAGCCGCATATGGGTTAACAGGAATCGAGCAACGTCTTTCGGATTGCGAACCTTGGTCAAGGTGCCTGAAGAGAGAAAGGAAACCCGTTTTCCAAGTTCGATTGCCGACAAAATTCTCCAGGCTTCGTTAATGCTGACTTTACCCAATAAAGCAAGCTCTGTGCCAGTCATGGTGCACAACTTTTTTGCCGCGGCATTGAGATTACCGAAGGTATTGACTAACCTATCTAAAAGATCGGGGGAACGATTGTTACTAAGCATAGTGGAGATGACTTCCTCTGTGGATAAGTGGTCCATTTGGAGAATGGTTGGTGCATATTGTTCAACTGTCTGCAAAAGGTCCTGCTCCTTTCTAGTCAAGTAAGACTATACTTAGACGCGACTAGGGACAAGTCCTTCTTTATTTCCCATCAGATTTATGTTTTACATGAACTTGGTAATAGGTTACCGGTTACTGACACAGTGATTGCTCGAGTCTTCTGTTGATTGGGTGAGCAGTTTTTTGTAACTGTAATCTATCCCCACTGCACCAAGGGGTGCAGTGATTAAAATTGCAAGAACTGCGATTGTTAAGACCATCTTACCGCAGGGAAGCCCCATTTGGAGAGGAATTGAGCCAATTGCTGCTTGTACAGTAGCCTTTGGTACGTAGGCGATCATGCAAAACAACTTTTCTTCTTTTGTCAGCACTGTTCGGGCCAGACAGGTCCATACCCCCACTAATCTAAATAGCAAGGAACCTAAGATTACAAGGCCGCCGGCTGCGCCTGCCCCAAGGGCGTACCGGACATCAACAGTTGCTCCAACTAGGACGAATAACATGATTTCGGCCCCTACCCAGAGCTGGGAAAACTTGCTAGATAACCGAGTGGCAAGCACCCTATTGTTTCTTAAAATAGCCATACCTGTTGCCATGACAGCTATAAGTCCTGAAAATGGGATACTCTGCGGGATTGCCTGTTCAACCGTGATTAGCAAACACGAGATGCTCAGTAGAATAATCACCTTGGCAGAATCCCGTATATGAATCCTGCGGAATATGGTGCTCAAGCATGTTCCGCAGCAAAAACCAGCGATCATACCAAACACAATGGCAGCTGGGATCTTGACAAGTGTAAACCAAGCGATGTTTTCGCCGCTAGCAAGCTTGGTGAAAGACGTGAATAGTACGATTACGAAGACATCGTCAAGGGACGCACCGGCCATAATGAGCTGGGGAATACGGTTTTTCTCTCCATACCCCTTTTCCATCAGCTTCAACATGCGAGGGACGATAATCGCAGGTGAGACCGCAGCTACTACTACACCCATGATGGCTGCTTCGAGAATGGATACGCCTAACAAGGCTGGTGCAATTAGGATAACGCCAACGATCTCAAAGCAAGCGGGGATGAAACACATCAGAATTGCTGGTCTACCTATTTGTCTAAGGTCATTAATATCCAGAGCTAACCCTGCTCTTAAGAGGATGATCACAAGGGCAAGCTGACGCAAATCTGTCGAAATGCTAAGCATGGAATCGCTTAACAAGTTTAAGCAATAGGGCCCTAGTACCATTCCCGCCAGGATCATGCCGAGGAGACTTGGTAGTTTTGACTTACTGGTCATTGCGGCCAAGAGTAGCCCTAGCAGGAATACAAGTGATAGACTTGTTAGCATACGAACACCTTCCCCTATTTTGGTTATAAAAAAAGCTGATGCTTCCGTGAAAGAAACACAGAAGTCATCAGCTCAATAAGCAGTTTAGGCAACGGTTGCCAAGGGAGAACTTCATTCCCGAATTCTTTTCAATATTATATTAACATGTTATGCCACTGATGTCACTACCCGGGCACCTGGTCGAGGGACGATCCACAGGTGGTTACCAACCCCATATTCCATATGGGATCTCGTGGCCAACAGAATAAAGCAGGCAATGTGATATACTATGTGCTAGAGGCGAAAACAGCGTATCATCTATAGCTCTAGAGTCTTGTGTACGCATTCTGGTCAATTCGTATCCGGGGAGTGGCTCAGACGGTGGCTTTTCTACCGTCGAGTCTCTCTGAATCGAAGACCCTAATTCAGAGTGATTAACACTAGCTGTCTATGTTCTGCTTTGATGAAGGAGGCGTGGTCCATGCTTGAGTACGATGTGATTATTGTTGGCGCCGGTCCCGCAGGGATTTTTGCTGCCGGAGAACTGAGCCTGCTAGGTTATCGTGTGCTTTTGCTGGACAAGGGTAGGGACTTGGACGCGCGTCGATGTCCGGTGGAGGTTACTGGTGATTGTGCTAAGTGCTCACCATGTAGTATTGTCTGTGGTTTTGGAGGAGCTGGTGCCTTCAGTGATGGTAAGCTCACATTATCGCCGGATGTGGGTGGCTGGTTAAATGAGTTTTTATCCCGTGATGAGTTGATTAGATTGATCCGGTACGTTGATCAAGTTTATCTACAGCATGGTGCACCGGATCGGGTCTATGCTCCCTCGGATGCTAGGCTAGCGGAAGTGAGTCGAAAGGCCATGTTAGCAGAGCTACAGCTAATCCCGGCCAAGATTCGTCATTTAGGAACCGGTTATTCCAAACGGGTACTTAGCAATATGCGTCAGGCCCTCATGGAACAGGGAGTGACGATCCGTACTTTAGAGCCAGTAACCGAGATCATTTCGGAAGATGGCAAAGTGGTAGGTGTCATTACGAATAAGGCAGAGTACAAAGGTGAGTATGTGGTTCTAGCTCCCGGTAGGGAGGGTGCCGATTGGCTGGTAAAACAAGCGCGCCGGCTGAATATGCAAACCGAAGTCAATTCAGTGGATATTGGAGTACGAGTGGAGGCACCCGCGGTTGTAATGGAGCCTTTGACCGATGATTTCTATGAATCAAAGCTGGTTTATCACTCCCGTTCCTTTGATGATCGTGTGCGCACTTTTTGTGTATGCCCCTACGGTAAGGTGGCTGTAGAAAACAATGGTGGCCTGATTACCGTGAATGGACATAGCCATTCTGAGCACAAAACAGATAACACCAATTTCGCGATCTTAGTCAGCAAGAACTTCACTGAGCCCTTTAAGGAACCGATTACCTACGGTCAACATATTGCCCGCCTAGCCAACTTGCTTGGTGGTGGAGTGCTTGTTCAACGTCTCGGGGATTTACTCGATGGTAGGCGTTCCACAGAAAGCCGTATTAGTAAGGGTCTTATCGTCCCAACGTTGCCTACTGCTACGCCAGGGGATCTTAGCCTGGTATTGCCTTATAGGTATTTGGTAAGCATTATGGAGATGCTACAAGCTATGGACAAGCTTGCCCCAGGTCTGTACGCTCGAAATACGTTGCTTTATGGGATTGAAGTCAAGTTCTATTCCTCACGGCTACAGGTTGATCGGAACTTCCAGACTAACATAGAAAACCTTTATGCCATTGGAGATGGGGCGGGGGTAACCCGGGGCTTGATGCAAGCGTCGGTGTCGGGTGTTTTGGTAAGTCGTGCGATTGCATCTAAGAAGGATTAAAGGTGTTGGTATGACATGGCTGGCTAAGAGAATAGCCCTTGGCGATTCCTGTGTTACCTGGCGACGTACTGGCATTACAGTGAAAGTGAACTAGGCCAAAGAGTCTACGGCTTCAGGGTCATAAAGCCCGATGAAACGATACTTGCGCCCGATGTGGCTATTGACCAGCCTATGCCCCAATGATATAATACCTGACTTTAGGAGTAAAAGGGAAAACATGGTGTTAAACCCTAAAGTTTGTGGTTTAACATTTTCTTTATTTGTGAGTCGTTGAGAAAATAATTGGTAATCGGTAATCCTAGCTCAACTGCCAGGCTTTTTATGAGTTCGGAAGACGCTGTGATGTTCACATATTTATCCTGTTC
>JALNWK010000077.1 GCA_023230925.1 Limnochordia bacterium | reverse complement strand
TCTCCAGGCCTTCTTTCATACGGTGGTTCACATCCATTCGGTTATCATTCATGATTAATTATACAGGAACCACCGTTGCCACACACCCTCAGTGGCAATTATACAACTAAAAAACCGTGTTGTTCAGTATTAACTTGCGCTGTAGTATTAGTCAAGTTGTACCGAACAACCAATGAGGACAAATACTTGAAACTGGCCCAGTATTTCATCGACCGGCGGGGCCAGAAGCCCTCGATCTTTGAAACAGAACTTGCGGACTTACCAGCGGAAGACACCAGACTGAATCAGCACTATTTCCTCAGAACGGGCACCTTTGATAGCAGTGATTTTCAAGACCACCTGCCGGTAAGAGAACAGGAAACAGCGGTAGGGCATGCGGTCCGGGCTATGTATATGTACTCCGCGATGGTTGACCTTGGCGTTGAGTTAGACGATAGGAGTCTGATTGAAGCTTGTTTGAGACTATGGGATGACGTCTATCATCGGAAAATGTATATTACCGGCGGGCTCGGGGCGCGCGGTGAAATCGAAGGATTTGGTCCTGAATACAAGCTACCGAATGCTGCCGCCTACGCGGAAACCTGTGCGTCTGTTGGCAGTATCTATTGGAATCATCGTTTGTTCAACCTGTTCGCCGATGGACGCTTCATGGATGTAATCGAACGAACCTTGTATAACGGTCTTCTGAGTGGCGTTTCGATGGATGGGCGAGACTTTTTCTATGTTAACCCCTTGGCCAGCTCGGGTGATCGTCATCGCCACGAATGGTTTGCTTGTGCCTGCTGTCCTACCAATATGGCCCGGTTTATCGCGTCTGTCGGTCAGCTGATCTATGCCCAAGCGCCTGGGGAAGCTTACGTTAACCTGTACATAGCGGGAACCGGCAACATCGATTTGAGGACGCAAAAGGTCATCCTGCGTCAGCATACCAATTATCCTTGGGAAGGAACGGTGCAAATTGAGGTACATCCTGAAACAACGGAAGCTTTTGGCATTAATCTCCGGCTACCCGGTTGGTGCGGTCAATATGACCTGCAGATCAACGGAAGAACAATCGACGATTTGTCCCTAGATAAGGGATACATCAAGCTGATTCGCACATGGCAACCAGGGGACGTCATAGAGCTAAACCTCAGCATGCCTGTGGAACGAGTGTACTCGAACCCTAATGTACTGGATAACGTTGGCAAAGTCGCTCTGGAACGCGGACCCCTCGTGTATTGTCTAGAAGGAGTCGATCACCCGGTTGCATTGGACAGAATCATTTTGCCTAAAGAGAGCCAGCTTCAAGCTTCACATGTTGATGATGAGACGCTAGGACACATAGTCCAGATTCAAGGTGATGCACTCATGTTAGTAGACGAGGATTGGCAAGGGGTTCTATACAAGGACCGACCACCGACCACAACACCCATTTCTATTAAGGCAATTCCGTATTTTGCCTGGGATAATCGTCAACCAGGGGAAATGCGTGTATGGATAAACGAATTTGGCAAATGATACCGGCACAGATGTCGACCAAGGACTGATTGAGCCTAATCGCGAAAAAGAACATATTTGAGTAAAGAAAGGATGAATCAAATGAAGAGATTTCTTTTACTGCTAACTGGAACGATCGTGTTGTGTTTTTCGTTGAGCATTGTTGTAGCCGCCAATGGTGCTGTAATGTACAGTGTCTACCGTAATGATATCGTAGTTGATGGTGACGTGAGCGAATGGACGTTGGAATACCCCAACAGGATATCAGGAGATAATCCAGACTGGTATGCCTATGAGGGGCGGGAACTATCAGAGCGGAAGCCATCGGAATTTTCTGGCACCTTGTATTCAGCCTGGAATGAGGATTTTCTGTACTTCTGTGGTGTAATCCAAGACAATGATGTATCCTGGACAGAGTTTTGGAACTGTGACTATTTCGGATTATATTTCGATGCCCTAGGAGTCACTAGTCCAGGTGACCCAGCATGGATGGACGGGCATATCTGGGCCCACTTTCGCATAAACCCCGATGGTCAAATCCCTCCTGGCAGTAAGGAGGTACGGGCTAAAGATGACTATATGGGTAGATCCGGTCATGAGCAGATACCCGGCAGCAAGGTGGAGGTTATCTTTACCGATGGTGGCTATGTCTTCGAGGTTGTGATTCCTTGGAAGGAACTTGCCTTCCTCGATGAGCCCTATGAATCCAGGGAAATACCCTTCCGCATTTTGGCCTATGAGGTGGATATTCTACTTACCTATCCCATAACATCTCAGTATTTCTGGGGGGCTAGACTGGAGCAGCATCATGAGGAGTTTTGGAATATGGGTACCTTGAAGCTGGTTAAGTAATTATGCTCTGTAGGTATGAGGACGCATATGAGCTGGAAGGCAACATAGCCATGAGATATCTACACAGCACGAGAGGAGGAAAAGAAATTGCTACGAAATAACAAAAAGGTGTTGCTCCTCCTGATAGCAATTGTCATCTCGGTGCTCACGACGGTTGAACCGAAAGCCTTTGCTGAAAAAGTCACTATTAGAGTAGCCAATTGGGGACCTCGGGACCTATGCCCCGTATGGAACATTCTACAAAGATTAATGGAGGATCATCCAAATATCAAAGTCGAATTCGAGTACCATGAGGACCATTTCGATAAGTTGATCATGGGACTAGTCACCGGGCAAGCCCCTGATATATTTCTGTGGTGGGACTTTCCTGGGTTGATTGAGGAAGGATTTGCCGAAGATTTGACTCCCTATCTGGAAAAGAGCGAAGTCCTTTCTGAGGACATATTCTTCCCAGGGGTACTGCTATATGGTGGTAAGTACAAAGACGGTATATACGCTCTGCCCCACAGCTTTACGTCCCGGGTCATACTCTATAACAAGGACAACTTCGACGAATTCGGAGTAGCCTATCCAGATGGTAGTTGGACATGGGACGAGTTTAGAGGCATTGCCCGAAAGCTCACAGCCCCAGAAAAGCAAACATACGGATTTGATTTCTATCATGGTGTCTACAATATTGGTACGTACACATGGTCCAACGGGGGAAGCTTCATGAATCTTGAGGCGGACCAAGCGTTGGGGTATTGTGATAGTCCAGAGACCATTGAAGCAGTGGAATGGCTGGCGAGCTTGAAACTCGACGATGGGGTAATGCCTCCCCCAGGATCGCTATCGGCTGGTCAGGGATTTGCTTTCGGCAATATTGCCATGATCGATACCGGGTCTTGGGATATATCTGTATCAAAACAAGCTAATCCAGCGTTGAGACTAGCGTCGGCTTTGCCACCTCATCCGGAAGGAAAGCAGCTACAAACAGTATTGCATAGCTCTGGTTGGGTTCTCAATGGTGCCTGTAAACACAAGGATGAAGCCCTCACAGTCCTGGAGTATCTCGCCGGACCTATTGGGCAGGCAGAAATGGTTCGTCAAGAATGGGCTCTACCAACCATTCCTAGTGTAGCAACGGATTTCCAATTATGGCTAAGCGAGGAACAGGGCGCATGTCTTGAGGCAGCCCAGTACGCAATGACTCCCCACTATTTCCTACGAACTCCGCTGTGGCACCTTTACTATCAATCGGTAGTTCAGAATGCGCTAGACGAAGTATTTGAAGGAAGGTCTGCCGGACATACTGCCCTAACCAGTGCGGCACGGCAATTGCAGGATCTGCTTGATTACTACAATAAAGAGTAAGTCGAAAGGCGTTGAAGTGCACATGATATTAAGTAATTATCCTAAGCTGGTTGTCGGCTTCATGCTCATCATTATGTTAGTTTTTGGAGCGGTCAGTGCTGAGGAGAACACAGGGCAGATTACATTGCATCTTGCTCACTGGGACGGCCCCGGAGCGACTAACCCAGTTCCCAAGATTGTGGAGCGGTTCATGGAAGATCACCCGAATATTAACGTAGAGATCCAGTTCGGAACAGGAGACTATTTCAGCAGGATTATTGTTGATCTTGTCTCAGGAACCGCCCCCGACGTCTTCCTCTGGTGGGACTATCCTATGATCGTCCAGGAAGGATTTCTGGAGGATCTGACTCCGTTTTTGGAAAAAAGTGATATTCTTTCGCCAGACATGTACTTTCCTCAGGTACGACCATATAGTGGTCTGGTAAATGGAGTTACCTATGGCTTACCCCATAGTTTCTCCCCCCGGGCTATTTTATACAACATGGATCGCTTCGACGAAGGGGGAGTTCTTTATCCTGAGTCGGACTGGACCTGGGAGGAGTTTCGCTCTATCGCCAAAAAACTAACTGATCCAGAGAAAAGCTACTACGGTTTCAGTTTCGATACAGGGATCTATGGTCACTCTGGGTATATCTGGTCAGGCGGGGGACAGCTTATCTCGGAAGATGGTCGACAAGTTGACGGCTTTGCGAATAGCCAAGATACAATAGATGCCTACCAATGGTTAGCGGATTTGAGAACCAAGGACATGGTTGTACCGTTCTCAGGAGCATTACCCCAGGGGGCTGGTTTTGCCACCGGTCACATCGCAATGGTAGATGCGGGACATTGGGCATTGGCCATGTATCCGGAGCAAAACCCGAACCTTCGCTTCGGCGCCGTCTTGCCGCCGCGCCAAGCAGGAAAGGAACTGCAAACGGTAATACACAGCTCAGGATGGGTGGTATGCTCCCTAACCAAGTATCCTGACGAGGCTGTCAAGTTGCTTGAATATCTCTGCGGTCCAATTGGTCATAGTGAAGTCGCTAGAATTGGTTGGGCATTACCTTGCATACCTGAGGTAGCCGATGAATTCGGCTTCTGGAACGACGATCTTAAGCTTCCCTTTCTGCAATCAAGCCAGCACGCAAACAACGTTCATTACTTTTTGCGAAATCCAATCTGGAGCAATACCATTGAACCTATTTTGCAACGAGAGCTAGACACAGTTTTTAACGGTGACCGAGCTGCACAGACAGCACTCAATGCTGCCGTACAGGCAGCACAAGCGATTCTGGATAGGCAAAAGTAGAGACAATCTGACCGCCTCGAGCTAAAGGGACTGCTTCCTGCATCCACGGACATCCTTCGGCTTCATGATGCAGGAAGCAGCCTTATTACTTGGGGACCCGAACTCCCCTGATAGGGATAGTGCACTAGACTCACATTGTCTAATGACAGACGACAATGATTGCAGATCAGCCTTCGGCATTTTAGGATAGTCGTCTTGCAGATGTATTGGCGTTGCATGGTGCTGTGTCATGGCGTTAACGCCAGTGTGCTTGGGACACAAGAGTGGAGACAGGTCACGGAGAAGCAAAGGAAGTTGAATCTTAGTGTTTATCAAGTGAAACAATCAATGAACCGTTAGGATTATTGTCGATTGTAAGGAGCATTTATGTTATTGGAGGGTTTGAAATGAGGAACGAGGGGTTTATCATTGCATTGATTTTCCTTGTTACTCTGGTATTGCACAGTGTTAGCCTAGCATCGGAACAGATATGTATCTCACCTGAAGATATTATAGTAACCGGATCCAGCCAGACCGCCAGCTTCTACCCGGGACTGGCCATTGATGGGTTCCTCGAAACTCGGTGGGTCGGTAGCTCATTGTCCGCAGGACAATGGATTAAGATCGAGTTCCCCATGGTTCTTGATTTCTCGCAAGTAAAGATAGACTGGTCCTCGGATAATGTCCGTGCTCAGGAAATATCGATTAGTGTCTCCGACGACGGTACCCAATGGACCTCCGTTTTTGCTGGACCGACGACGAGCGTAACAGAAAGCTTTGGGTTTGCCCCGTGTCAGGGAGGTCACCTTCGGATTGAGTTCGGGCCACCGGTGCGTGGAAATATACTGTCAATTAGAGAAATAACCATCCCAGGGATTCGGATTCAGGAACCCTTTTTGCAGCATGTGGGTATTGGCTCAGGAAATGGGGAAGCATGGCTCCCATCGGAGGGAGAGCGGCTCAAGCTTGACGTACTGATCCCGATCTACACAGATACATTTACGTGGGTCTTTGACCAGGAACAAGAGTACTTGGTCATTGAACGACTAGTTGACTATCGGGATTGGGTGGAACAGGTAATCGGTCATAACTTGACCGAAGACTTTCACTTAGCTTTGGTAGATGTCAATCTCAGTAGAAGCGAAATCAGTGAACGTGAACAAAACCGCTTCTGGTTATCTCCCACCGACGTGTGGAGCAACTTGGCATTGGGTCGCATAAACCCGAGTGATTACGACCTTGTTTGGTCCCTGTGGGCATGGAAGAACCTCCCGAACGCACAGCAGATGTACGGTGGCGCCGCGCAGGACGGTCCTGCTAATACACCCTTTATGTCCTTTTCCGTTTCGCAACTAACAGAATCAACATCGTATTTTAGTATGGTTTTAGAACATGAGGCCCAGCACACCTTTGAATCGCTATTCCACCATACTGGACAAGTAGTGGACACCACTTTGCCTCTGAGAGGTTTTCCCCATGCTGATTTTCTGGATACATTCATAGAAGAGATGCTCAGACGGGAGCCAGGTCTATTCGAACCGTTTATGAGTGATGCAGAGGCGATTCAATACCGAAGAGATGGGCCGCGAGAATGGCCGGGCATGACTATGCAAAGAACGGTCAATGCCTGGACTCATCGGCAACAGCCCCGAGAAAGGTATCTCAACGTAGCAGATGATTATGGTGAGTTAGTACCAGCTCGGGATGAGCTTGTAGTGCAACCACTGTTTGCGAGTATCTTCATCGTAACTGACCGAGGCCCCCAACGGGAAGTATTTCTGCCAGTGCGAGTACGGGAGAAGGGGTTTCATGTTGAAAGCGCACAGGTAACGGCTACGGTGGGCAACCGGGTTTACATCCTAGAAAAAGACGCCTACTGGCGCTGCCCGGATAACCGTATGCCCAGACAGGAAAGATGGTCTATCGGATGGGATGGGCATGCATATTACGGTACATGGGTGACCTTGGATCAGGATACCACCGTCGTTGAAATAAAAGTATCCGGAAACGACATTAATGAAGAGTTCACAGTCCCTGTCAGATACGTTTTTGTGGAAGAAGATAAAGTAGTACTGAATGACACCGATCATTTCTACGAAGGTGATCTACTATCAGAGGGGGAGAGCACAAGGATTATCTCTGAGGGATCGTCACTTACCTATCGGGTTCCTATGAGCAACTACGATACAAGCTACATAGAAGTCGTAGGGAGCGGATGGCTTGATGTTGGAGTATCAGCCACAGGCAAATATTATCTTTCTACATGGACGGGTGAACTAGGACGAGAACCAGTTGTGGTTGGTATACGCCCTGAATTAGTCAAGGATCAGGATTACGTGTATGTACGTCTAAGGTTGCCGCAAAGTCATAAACGTCCTGCAAGTGCTGAAACAACTTCAAGAGTAACCGATATTGCCGTTGTTTCAAGGACGTATATACAAGAGTGAACGCTTGCTAGCACGATTGGCTAAACGATTGCTACTCACTTCTTATGATGCATCTTCCTCCTGGAAGGCTAACCCGTGATCAGGGCTTCTTCTGAAGGAGCCCTGATTGCACCAAAGCCAACGGTTTTGCACATTGTGTGACTTCAGCAAACACAAGTAGGATTTCAATAGTCAGACGCAGGTGGTACATAAACACATCACCAACAGATAAGGCTTAGGATCAGATCTGCAACATTTCTACAAGTTGAGCAAGAACCCGCATGTTATACTCAAATCAGGTACATAAAGGATCATTCGTTTCCCATAATTCGATTCTGCACTACACGATCGCTGCGCCAATTGGTGAGTGCTTCTAACCAAACATATCGCAATCTTGTTACCGGAAGGTTAGAGAACTTTCGGAAACTAGATGATAATGGGAATATACAGAAGTAGATATTATAGACCGAAGTAACCTTCGTTTGTACTTGATAGCTTCAGAGTTAAACTAGTCGCTGGGTTGAGCACCAATACGCACTCTTCTCGAGACCGGTTAGGCAAAAGCGATACCAAATTGTAGAGGAGGAAGCGCGCAACAGGAGCAGATGTCCAATTAGAGACAACTAATCGATGGCTATATAAATTACGAATTGACTGTGAAAGGATGAGGGATGGTTGCAGTCACAAAGTAGACGCCTCAAACTTGATATTATGATTCCTATATTCACAAACACATTTACTGAGAGGTTTGACAGAAACCAAGAGCACTTGGTAATCGAGAAGCTAATCGAGTATCGCGATTGGATTGATCAAGCTGCCGGTGAGAAGATGTGTCAGGAGTACCATCTTGTGCTCGTAGACTCCCTCTTGTCCAGAAGTGACATTCAGGAATACGACAAGGACCTGTTTTGGATGTCAGCTAAAGATACGTGGCGGAACCTAGAAAGAGCGAACATCAGTCCTAGTCAATACGACATGGTATGGTCTCTTTGGGCTTGGAAGAATGTCGTCGATGCGGAGCAAATGTACGGTGGTGGTGCATTGCTCGGTCCTGATACAACTCCATACATGTCCCTTTCGGTCTCAAGTTTTACTAAGACTTCACCAGGTATTACCATGGTCTTCGAACATGAAGCCCAGCATACCTATGAGATGCTATTTCATAATACGGACCAGATCGTTGATATTGCAATTCCATTGCAAGGGTTTCCCCATGCTGACTACTTGGATACGTTTCTTGGGGAAATGCTCAGACAAGAACCTGGGCTCTTCGAGCCCTTCATGAATGACGCACAGGCTATGGAGCATCGTCGCGATGGCCCGCTGGGTTGGCCAGGAATGACCATGCAAAGAACAGTCAATGCATGGACACACCAGCAACAACCCACAGAACGTTATCTGAAAGTAGCTGAACGGTTTGGCCAGTTGGTCCCCAATCGAGAAGGAATCCTAGTCGAACCTCTATTTAGCAGCATTAGAATAGTCACCGACAAGCATGATCGAGAGGTCTTCTTGCCGGTTAGGGTGCGCAACAACGGTCAGCATGTCGAGAATGTTCAGGTGATCGCCAGAACCGGTGAAAACGTTGTTGCTTTTGAAGAGGATGCATACTACCGTGATGAACTGATCCGGATGCCTAAAAAAGAAAGATGGTCCGTGGGTTGGGACGGAAACTCGTACTATGGCGGTTGGGTGTGCCTAAACAAGTGGACCAAATCCATTGACTTGACAGTCAGTGGGGAAGGCCTTAACGAGTCGTTCTTCATTCCAGTCAAGTTCATCACTGTTAACACTGAGAAGTCTGTGTTGAACCCCACAGACTATCTGCATGAGGACAATGGCACTGTCCCTACTGAAAACATAAGAGTCATCGATGAGGGTACATATGCAGTTTATCGTTTACCCGTCAGTTCTTACGCCGAGGTCTCTATTGAGCTGTTCGGTGAAGGATATGTGGATGTAAGGCTCTCTACCACGGGTAGATACTACATTACTGTTTGGACCGGTGAGACAAAGGGCGAATCGATCAAGATAGACATCCCTCATGAGGTGGTGCAGCACCAAGATTATGTATACCTGCAACTGCGAGTACCAGCTAATCATAGAGGGCAGTTTCGCTACAAAGGACTGTCCAT
Organism: Limnochordia bacterium; assembly: GCA_023230925.1. Taxonomy (NCBI): domain Bacteria; kingdom Bacillati; phylum Bacillota; class Limnochordia; species Limnochordia bacterium. The sequence goes on along the minus strand of JALNWK010000077.1, from coordinate 223 downwards.
TGTTGGCAGAGAGTATCTTTAGGTCATGGCGGTGAGGGCCTCAGGGCCCTCCTTGCCACCGGTAATGGTGTGTAAAAATGTAAGATGGAGCGGAAACACATACCTATCTAGCCCCCTAAAGGATTTGGACATAAGCTATGTTTGTGCTAAGATTACTTTAGTGGGAGTGATTAACCGTGACAAGAAAGCGTTACTCAGATGATTTCAAGCAACAGGTGATTGA
>JALNWK010000076.1 GCA_023230925.1 Limnochordia bacterium | reverse complement strand
GTCTGCTCTCTCCTTTGACTTTGATTTCGCTTTCAATTATAAAGGTTATTTGAGCGGATTACCAGCCCTTTTTTCAATTCCCCTTCATATCGATATTTTCGTTGACTTTGACGGGGCCCTGGGGAGGGAAATAGCAAGGATCGTCGAACTGTGTTGTAAGGAGACTAGCAATGGACCATCAATTCAGTAGAACAGAGCTTTTAATTGGTAAAGAAGGTATAAACAAATTGGCTAAGGCCAAAATCGCTGTTTTTGGATTAGGGGGAGTTGGCTCATTCTGTACCGAAGCCTTAGCACGGGGTGGTATTGGAAAGCTTGTACTGATCGATCCCGATCACGTTAGCCTAACCAATCTAAACCGACAGCTACCTGCTTTATACAGTACCCTAGGCCATTTAAAGACTGACGTCTTAGCGCAGCGGATTAGGGATATTAATCCCTTATGCCAAGTAGAGACCTATCCCTTAGCCTATACGGCTGATTCCCGTTCCGAACTAATCTCAAACTATGATTATGTAGCCGATGCCATCGATTCGGTAAGGGATAAGGTGGATCTGATTAAAAGCTGCGTTGAACAGCAGATCCCCATTGTTTCCGCAATGGGTGCAGGGAGAAAACTAGATCCCACCGCCTTCGTAGTCGCTGATATAAGTGACACGGACACATGTCCCCTTGCCCGGGCCGTCCGTCAAAGGTTACGGAAACATGACATCGAAAGGGGCGTCAAGGTCGTTTTTTCTAGGGAACAGCCTCAGCAATATCACGAATCATCAGTAACCGGGAGCATCTCCTTTGTCCCACCGGTTGTGGGCATGATCCTTGCTAGCGTAATCATCCGGGATCTGTTAGGAATCTCCCTAAGTTGAGGTAAGAACATGGATAAGGATTTACACAATGTGATCGCAGAACAGGTGTTGCTCCCTTTTACTTTGGGTCTGATGGATCAGGGAAGCTGTCCGGAACGCAACTTGCTCTCCCAGTCATTGTACTTATTAATCCAAGCGTGCTTTTTGGTTACCGCCGAGAGCAAGGGTTACCTAACCATTGATCTGGCATCTATTGGTGCTGGCCCGAATAGCAGCAAACAGAGTATTGAGCAAGGGGATTTTTCTCGTCTTTACCGTGAGGTTATCGCACAAACACGCTTAACCCTACCCGAACCAGATATTGGCATTGTCTCTGATCAGTTTTTTGCCAAGGGATTAAGCAACCTGCTAAAGCTAAAGGATATAATCAGGGACTTACCCCCCCTTTGGTTAGCTGATCTATACGAGAGTCTTAAGGATTGTTCCCTGGGTCAGAATCCCGATCAGGAATGGACCTGGCACAAAACGGCTCACAAAAAGCCCAGCTGGGGAGCTTATTACACTCCCACCTTCATTACCCGTTACCTAGTAGAACAGACTGTAGGACCAATAGTCAGACAACAACTAGAACAAGGAGAGTTTCGTGGTGTTCATATACTAGATCCGAGCATGGGCTGTGGCCATTTCATAACCACCGCCTTAGATTTTCTGTTAAATACCATAAACCCCTATTTCAAAGGGAGGGAATCTGCCCTACACTGCCTTTATTCGGAGACATTTCAGCTGGAACCGCCTCCTTCAGTAAATCAAGCTGTTGTTCGACTCATTGCCTCCGAGTACCTATACGGAATAGACCTTGATGAGGCGGCAGTATATGTATGCAAACTAATCCTGCTTCTTTATGCCCGGGTAGAACCGGTCCCCCCCTCCTTTGCTCAGGGGCTGCGGGTGGGTAATGCCCTTTGGGGAGCCTGGGCCGATGAAATCCCCGGACTACGAAGACAAAGGTTAGCTGAACTGGATCACTCCCAACTAAAGAAGCAGTATGGCCCTGTTTTTGACCAGTATCTGCAAGAGCTGTCTCCATGGCTTTCGCCTGGTTTCCACTGGGAACTGGAGTTCCCCCAGGTGTTCCTGAGTGAGAAAGTTGGTTTTGATGCCATTGTCGCTAATCCACCCTACCTGCATGTAAAGCGAGCCATGGATGCCAACTACAAAGAAGCTCTGTTGAAACGGTTCTCCCTGACAAAGGGTCAATGGGATCAGGGGGCTCTTTTTATTGAACAGAGTCTCCGTCGACTCATAGATCCTAACGGGTACATCGGCATGATTTTGCCCAAACCGTTTTTCACAGCGCAGAGCTTCGAGAACCTAAGAAGGATGATCCTGGAATGTATGAATGTACACAGTTTTGGACCCTGTGGAGTCTGCTTTCCAGAGCCGAACGTGGAGGCCAATACAATTGTCTTAGGTAGTGTACCCGCCCCAGCTGTGGCTATCACCAGGATTTGCCGGGAGCAATTCGAGGTAGAAAAGACCATTCCCGCCCATTTACTATCCAGACTACCGTTCTGTACCTTCAGCTACTTAGTCGAACCTGAATGGATTGAGCAGATCGTTGCCAACTACCAGATGGGTAATTATGTTCCTCTCCATACTCTAGTCACATGGAAAAGGGGGGTAGAAAAGGGCAAACGGGGGACGACAAGAAGAGGCCTTCCTTGTATTACCGGGCAGGATTTGACTTGCTACCATGCTATTCCTAGTACCTTTATCCAACCAACCGATGACTTAGTGGTGTACAAAGAGCCAAGCTTATACAAACAACCGGAGAAGCTTCTGCTGCGAAGGGTAGCAGACAGACCCATCGCCGCGGTGGATACCACAGGTTCGTATGTACTGAACACCATCTACGTAGGAGTCACCGCACCGAGTATTAGCCGGCATGCCCTATGCGCCGTCATGAACAGCGCCTTTTTTGCCGACCTCTTCAGGCAGCTATTTAACCTAGATGATAAGCTTTTCCCTTACCTGCGCATTTCCCAGCTTAATCAAATGCCAATTCCCGCGAAACTTGGTACCTGTTCGAGACTAGGGGAGATATCCCGCAAACTACACAGCAAAATCTCTCCTTCCCAGAAGTCAAAGCTTTTGGAGGAGATTGAATCAATCGTCAGCCGTGCTTACGATGTGGGTTAATCCCTTTTGCGAAGGACCAAAGCAAAAGGACTAGATACATCCTGTTCGGTTACCATCATAAAAGGCAGGTTCTTCTCCTGAGCTAGCCGGACATAGGGCATAACTAGTCGCAGAGGGGCCTTGCCATTAATCAGGAGCCTCTCCGTAACTTGGGGATCCAAGTAACGATGGAGTTCCTTTTGAACCTCCTTGGTTTGCAGCTGCTCTTTGGTATAAGCCGCCAGTACATCCTCCTGGAAAGAGCCAAGATACTTCTGTTTCTCTTCTTTTTTAATCTCTAAAGGTCCACTAATGGCCGCACTAATGGTCCTTGCTAGTTCGTCCTTATTGCTAAAGGTTCGAGCTCGCTCGGTGGTTTTTTCGTCGGGCATCGCAAGGTTACCTCCTGTCAAGCCTGTTCTTTTTCAGCATCAAAGGGATCCACATGCACCAACACATCAGTAACTTCGGGAATTGTCGTCACGATCCTGTTGCGGACCGCCGAGGCAATATTGTGTCCTTGTTCCACTGTTAACTCGTGATCGACACTAATCCGTAGATCAATGTAGGCATTAGCCCCATATCTACGGCTACGAATCTCATCAACATGCACTACTCCACTGACTCCCACGACTTCATTATTAATCGCATCATACAGCAAGTTATCTACCTGGGCATCCATGAACTCATCAAAGGTTGAACGAAAGATATCCCAGGCTGTTTTCATGACGATTATAGCAACGACCCCAGCAACCAATGGATCAAGGAAAGGATAGCCATGGCGTGCAGCAAATATACCAATGGACGATGCCACCGAAGACAATGCATCACTGCGGTGGTGCCATGCGTCACTAATCAGTGCCCTGCTGTTGATTTTCTTGCCCTCTTTTACAGTAACCTGGTACATGAGTTCCTTAACAACAATGGACAAAATCGCCATCCATAGAGCAATCTTCCCAGGAACAGTGAAGTTCTGAGCAAGGGTATCCTTAACCGAAGTCCGGACCATTTCCAGACCCACAACAAAAAGGAGGATCGCCAGCACCTTAGCTGAAATGGACTCCGCGCGGCCATGACCATAGGGGTGTTCCTTATCCGGGGGTTGCTGTGCTACCCTCAGCCCCAAGATAACCCCAACGGTGGTAACCGAATCGGAACCGGAATGCACAGCATCAGCCACCAGGGCAGATGAACCACTCAACACTCCAACAACAGCCTTACCCAATGCCAGTAAAACGTTAATAACCAAAGTAACGACTGAAAGCTTCTCGCCTTTCTTGAACTTATCATTCATGAGTTAGTTCCTCCCTGCGAACAATGGCTAAAGATCCTGTGAGAAACTACTACTTCCCACAGGATCTTTTCCCGTAACAGAAAAGCCGCCAGCTTACCAGCGGTCTTTTTCTGAAGCGCTCTAATCCATTATATGTTCGCCTGTTTACTCTGATATTTTACCATATTAGGAGCGTTCATTTCAACTGCAACCGAAAGCTCATTTTAGGATAAGACAAGCCCCTGTTATCGCCATTGCAGGTCAAACTTGGATTTACGAAATCCGGGCCATTCTTCGTGCAGGTTCTTGCCGTTTCCGAGGAGTTCGGAGAAGAAAGTCCGCCACCGGTAGTCTTCCATGATCATGGTTTCCTGACATGACTGGGATCAGCAACATCCTGTTTAAACGTCGAGCCATCCCATCGGTGGCATCACCTTTTGGGAAACGCTAGCAATCAATTGAATAATCTGGTGACACCTGTTTCCGTTCCTCTTCCCCTAGGCTTGATCCTTTCTAGGCTGAGGCATTAATGCCTCGATCGAGTTTCTCCAACTGACCAACATCCGATGCATCTCTGCCGCTAATTGTGGTTCCGCTGTCACTAGGTTCTTCGTCTCCGAAATGTCTTCCCGCAGATTGTATAGTTCCAGACGTCCATCTTCAAAGAACTCAATCAGCTTATGGTCTCCCCTTCGGATTGCAGAACCCGGTGTCCCTCCCTGGTTTCCATAGTGGGGGTAATGCCAATAGATCGCCTCACGGTCTATGCTCTCCTCTCCGTAAAGCAAAGGAGCAATGCTGATACCATCATAGTGCTGTTCCGGCAAGAGGGAAAGGCCCGCTAGCTCCAACAGAGTTGGGTAAAAATCTGGACTAGTTACCGCGACTTCACATACACTACCCGATTGAATCACGCCGGGCCACTTGATGATTAAGGGCTCTCTTACTCCACCATCATACATCCAACCTTTACCCTCACTTAAGGGGGAATTACAGGTAGGCGAACCCTCTGCGGTGCTAAGTCCTCCGTTGTCTGAAGTGAAAATCACAATCGTATGATCGATGTCCTCGATGGCTTCTAGCAGACGACCTATATTCTGATCAAGATTGAAGATCATGGCTGCGTACGCCGGATCCGATTGAGTCATCCGACGGGTCACCCGCTTTCCTTTCTTGTGTTCCACAGGGAAATGTTCCCCCTCACGTAACGGGTCAACCTTATCTAGGCCCATCTTCACTGCCTTTTCTTTGAACCTTGCTAGATCATCCTCCTTAGCTTGGATGGGAGTGTGCACGGCATAGTGGGATAGATATAGGAAAAACGGTCGTTCATCCTTATTCTTGATTAGCTCTATTGCTTCATTGGTAAGCCGGTCAGTGAGATACTCCCCCCTAGGACCATTCTCTAATGTCTCTATGCCATAAGGGCTAAAATAGCCTTGGCGAGGATGTCCCCAGCTACATCCACCTATGTTGACTTCAAACCCGTGTTCCATTGGGTAATAGGGCCGGGCACCTAGATGCCATTTACCCACAAACCATGTGGCATACCCGGCTTCGTTAAGTGTTTTGGCTAAGGACCTCTCAGTCATAGGGAGATGATCTATATATGGTGCATCGATCAACTTACCAAAGGAAGGATGTTCTTTTCCACCGATGTAGTTTGTCAGTCCGAGCGTAGCGGGGTACTTGCCACTTAGGATACTTGCCCGGGTCGGTGAGCATACCGGTGCCGCTGCATAGGCATCGGTAAAACGCATACCTTCCTCGGCTAGTCTATCTAGGTTAGGCGTCTCATAGAACTTGCTTCCATAGCAGCCAAGATCTCTCCACCCAAGATCGTCGATCAGAATAAAGATAATGTTTGGTTTCGTCATCGAGTTCAATAGCTTTCCAAGTCAAAAAAGCCAATGCACCACCCTTCATCTAGGTATAAGCCGGACAATGGGAATTCGGCCTTGTTGCTAACGAAGACTCTCAAACGCTGCAAAATAGTGCTTAAAGAACCTGTATGGCTCTACCGAAGTGGCAACTGTGCGGCCCATCGGAAGCTGAAGACCAATGGGTCGTCCCCCAAAGCTACTCGGGAATAAAGATTAACAGAGACCGTACCCTGTTCGTATTCACACAAACTCGGCTCGAATATTGCGGCAGCCACCAATGGGTCATGGAAGGTGATCATTATCCGTTGGCGGAACCAGACTGAGGCTAGCTCCAATACGTTCCCAGTAACTGTCCGATAAAAGCCTCCACTACCTCATCCTGTGTCATCGGGCACTTTTTCGTGACATCCAGTCCAAAGGAGCAATTGTTGCCGGCCAAGTGGCGATAGACAATGGCAGCACTAAAGAGATCTACCAGCACATTCCATTCTGGATTAGGTCCATAGAAAAACCTGCCATCATCAAGGAGATCGCAAGCAGTCTAGGCTATGGTTCAATACAAGCTTTTAGCCAAGCCTTCAGTAGGGAGGTAGGGATTAGTCTTAGCGAATATACAAAGCGGGTCTTGCAGAAAACTTAGTTATCCGATGAAACACAGATGCAAACCGGTATGGAAATAAAACTGATTAGAATTAGGCATAAAGATGGCGGAAGGGGAGGGATTCGAACCCTCGGTAGGGGTTTAGCCCTACAACGCATTAGCAGTGCGCCCCGTTCGACCGACTCCGGCACCCTTCCGCAATAGTGTTCTTTACAGTGACGTAAACAAGTCATAGTTTATCACAGGAGCACTACGGTGTCAACTTCTCAAACAAGCTGGTAGAGTCAGCAATTAGCCGGTAGGAACTTTCCCCTTCTCCAGCAAGTTCACAAGGACGCCTCCAGGTTTTCTGCGAAGGGTTCCCTCTAATCCCCCCTCTTTTGCCCGGCAAGGCATAGCTTCAGAACACATCAGGGAATACCAGCAGGCTCCTTGTCATATGGTGCTCTTACTAATTGCTTTCTACACGACAGTAGAGTATCCTTATATGTATAACTTATGAATTCTTCACAAGTAGGGAGCAAGAGAAATGGGAGAAAACTACAACGCTTATGTGACAGCACAAAAGCAATTTGATGATGTAGCCAATGTAATTGATCTGGATCAATCGGTGCGCGAACTACTACGTCAACCCAGCCAGGAAATTCATTTTACGATTCCGGTGAAAATGGATGATGGAACCACGAAAGTATTCAATGCTTATCGGATTAAACATAACGATGCCCGGGGGCCCGCAAAAGGCGGCATCCGTTTCCATCCGGAAGAGACAATTGATACAATTCGGGCATTAGCCATGTGGATGACGTGGAAATGCGCAGTGGTAGACATTCCCCTTGGTGGTGGAAAGGGTGGCATTGTCTGTGATCCTCGTAACCTATCAAAGGGCGAACAAGAGCGTCTATGCCGCGGATATGTCAGGCAGATAGCTAAAAACATTGGCCCTGTAATTGATGTGCCCGCCCCAGATGTTATGAGCACTGGTCAACATATGCTATGGATGCTAGATGAATACGAGACGATCCATGGTGGTCATTATCCAGGTACCATTACTGGAAAACCAGTGGGAATGGGTGGTTCATTAGGTCGTAAGGAAGCTACCGGATACGGGGTTATTTATACACTTAGAGAAGCACTTAAAGCATTGAACATTGATATTACGAAGACAACCGCAAGCCTCCAAGGCTTCGGGAACGTTGCTGAATATGCAGCTCGAATGTATACACAGCTTGGCGGGAAGATTATAGCCATATCATGCTGGGATAATCACGACAAAAAGGCTTGGACCTTCCGTAATGCAAACGGGCTTGACGTTGAGCAAATGGCCGCTATAAAGGATCCTTATGGAACAATCAATAAAGAAAAGGCCCAGGAGCTTGGATGTGAGCTACTAGACGGCAGCGAATGGATTGCCCAGGATGTTGATATTCTCCTTCCTTGTGCGCTTGAGAACCAAATTACACCAGCCTCTTTCGCAAAAGTCAGCAGTCAGGTAAAAGTGATTTGTGAGGGAGCAAACGGACCGACAACCCCGGATAGCGATGAGCTGATAAAGGCTAAGAATATCTATGTTGTTCCTGATTTTCTATGTAATGCTGGCGGAGTCACCTGTAGTTATTTCGAGCAAGTGCAGTGTAATATGAACTACTTCTGGTCAAAGGAAGAGGTCTTGGAGAAACTGGATTTCAAGATGACATCCGCTTTTCATGCAGTTCATCAGCTTGCTCAAGAGAAGAGTCTGTATATGCGGGATGCTGCATATGTGATCGCCATTAATCGAGTAGCGGAGGCAGTTAAGCTCCGTGGATGGCTGTAATAGGATGTTTTCCACAATAGGCTATGTCTGTATACAGATATAGTCTATTGTTTTCTAAAGACATAATGTCATATTTCCTGCTATGGCTGTGATTAGGAGTAGTAGGGATTGATTGGCATGGAGTTTCGCATACTTAGATTCGCTACAGGTCAGCAGCGGCAAGAAGAAAAGGAAATAGGAAAGCCCCGCCATGGTCTTGCCCGTTTCTACGTCCTCAGCGGTATAGATATTCTCCTCGGCCTGCGTAGCTTCTTTGTACTCAAAACTGTTTTTATGCTCAGTCATTGTGATTTCAGTTCCGACGGTCTTGCACCGGATTCGCAGGGGTTTATCTGTACCTGTCATGGAGCCTGCGTGTCTCATCCATTGATGTCGCGATAGTTGATAATCAGCGCTGCTCTAGATTTGACTCTTAATTTTTTGTAGATGCCTGTCATGTGCGTATTCGCTGTGGAATATTTGATCAAAAGCTGTCCTGCAGACTCTTTCAAAGTAAAGCCTTCCAAGAGTGGGAGATACAGTTCATACTCACGAGGAGTAAGCCGCGCGACCCGCCGCATGGAGCGGCTAGTTCTTTGTCCGCAACTTGCCGTTTCCCGTTTGATAAAGTGAAATCAGGCTGATCAGCACATTACTACCGACACTTTTCCGTATTGTTGAGGGCGAAAACGAACGGCATTAGGATACTGGCGTTGACACAGCCAAGGGCATTCCGACGATAGTCGCGCACAGCAATTGAATTTGTGTGTTTGGGGCAATCAGAAATAGACCGACCCCCGTGATTACCAGTGCTGCCCCGATGCGGGCCGTTTTGACAAACCACTCCTTTTGAATGATAAACATAAATATGCCGGAGGAAACGAGATTGACGGTGTGTAGTAAGCTGCGAAGCTCCGTGCTGAAAACATTTTCTGTAAACGGCGACGCCTTCTACCAATTTACAAAGGACATGACCCATGCGTAGTAGATGACCTAGATAAAAATATCTAGTTTTACCCTCCGTCTGTTACCAGCCTTCACAGGCTAAGGGTTCATAACTACTATGGACTTATCTGCCACCCTATACCACTTCTTCTCTTCCTCGCCTTTCGGCTTGTTCGAGCTTACCAAGTCGACTTGGATGGTGTAGGGCTTCCCCAGGTAAGTCTGCCTGCCTGAACATGAATCCGTCCGTCCTAACCCCTTAGGTTGTCTAGCTTCTGGGCTT
>JALNWK010000075.1 GCA_023230925.1 Limnochordia bacterium | reverse complement strand
CCTATAGTGATGTCGAGAGCGCCTTAACATTGAGTCTACAGTACAAAGTTGATCCTACTGTCATCTTTGCTTTACGCGAGATGAATATCGAAGATGCTCAGATTGAAGGATTCATCGAAAGACCAAGTCATGCGTACGAAGTGCTAAGCACCGACCAGAAGGACGTTGTGGATGCTTTGGCCTACATATTTGGCATTAGACTTCAATTAGCACATGCCTGCATCGATGTAGGAGCCCCACCTGCTGAACTCCTATATATCCTCTATATTGATTATGTGAGTGGTGAACCGATAGCTGAAGAGATTCTAGAAACGGTAAGACTGACTTCGTGGGCTGAGGTCTGCGTGGATGTACTCGAGGCTGCCACTAAAGCTAGACTGACTCGTTTCTTTGCGGAGGAGGAATCCAGAGATGATATCGGAATCGCTAGTATGGATGTTTATAGTATAGGACTCCGTTCCTGATGAACGCCCCCACCACTCGTTCTTACTTTTGATCTCGGTATTCTACAGTGTATTGCATCGTGGACCAGGACGCCGCATTCCAAGATACATTAACCTTAAACCGGGTTACGCCTTGCCAATCTATCTTCTTGCATGGCAGTCGTGGTTAGCCATTTTAGTACCGAATGCACTACTGAGACTTCCTTTGAGGTCTGGCCAATGGACGTTGAAAGCTACGGCATCGAGGAATTTTCGATGCAATTCATCCATAGTTGGCATAGATCTTTTCTAAGTAAACTCGGCTCTAAAAGGGTGTCTGGCACAGGATAAATTGGTTTATCCATAGGAATTAACCTAGAAAGGTTTGGTACCATGCTCCAAGCCTCTGATCTTCAAGTGGCATAACGAGTTGGTCATCTTTAATGAAACGGAAGCCAGTATCGATGGCATCAGATTGGGATCCAGGCACTAGGGTGGGTAGAGCATCGTCGATGTATTGGGGTCCATTCACTGGCTAAGTCCCAGTTAGCTACTCCCAGTATGGACGTGTCTTGGCCGGTTGAAAGGTCTAGTTTCCCGTGGTAAAATAAGGAGGACCGCCAGATAAGGAGGAAACGCCTTTGTTTTCGCTTTTATGTCCTAAGACTTGCTCCGCATCAGTATTGGATATTGAACCAAGGAATCTAAGACTTCAAGGTATAGAAGCCTTGATTCTCGATGTAGATAATACCATCGTGGAATGGCGGGGCGAAAAGGTCTCAAATTCGATGAAGCGTTGGGTCAGTGCTGCCCTAGCCGAAGATCTGAAAGTATGCATTGTCTCCAACGGGATCAGTAAGCAGGTCGCTGCGATCTCCAAGGATCTAAGTGTTCCTGCTATTGCCAAAGCCGGCAAGCCAACAAAGCGTTCTTTTCTAAAGGCGTTGAAGATCATGGACGCCACACCGCAAAAGACTGCTGTGATTGGCGATCAGGTGTTTACCGATATACTTGGTGGTAATCGACTTGGTATGCACACTATTTTGATTAACCCAGTGGGTAAACAGGAATTGAAGACAACTAAGGTGATGCGACGCCTAGAAAAATGGACCTTAACCAAAATGTATAAAAAAGGTCTTATATCTTTACGTTCCTACCAGACCCGGTTTTCTAATGAATAGGGGGTAGCTATGTTGCGATACCTAACCGCTGGTGAGTCCCACGGCAAAGCCCTCGTGGCGATTATAGAAGGTTTCCCCGCTGGAGTTAGCGTAACCAAAGCGGATATCGATCAGGAACTTGCCAAACGACAGCGGGGCTATGGTCGGGGGGGACGGATGAAGATTGAAAAGGATCAAGTAGAGATCCTCTCTGGTATCAGGAACGGTAGGACCCTAGGAAGCCCGATTACGCTGATGATAGAGAATAAGGATTGGCCCAACTGGATCGATACGATGTCCTCTGAGGAGATCCGTGCCCAATCCCCCCTTACGCGGCCCCGACCTGGACATGCTGACTTGGCCGGCGCCCTTAAGTATGGTCATGATGATCTGCGAGATGTACTGGAACGGGCAAGTGCAAGGGAGACTGCTGCTCGGGTAGCTGTGGGAGCTGTGGCAAAATGTCTGCTCCGTTTGTTCAAAATCAATGTCCTAGCCTACGTTGTTTCCCTTGGACCCATAGAAATACAGCAGAGGGAAATGGATCCCGTTTCTGCCGCGCGGATAGTCGAGGCATCATCCTTCCGTAGTCTAGCGGACCGGGAGGACGAACTAATTCGCCTAGTTGATGAGGTGAAGGAACAGGGTGATTCCCTCGGTGGCGTCTTTGAGGTTGTGGCCTGGAACGTTCCGGTGGGTTTGGGTTCTTATGTGCACTGGGAGCGCAAGTTAGATGGTAGGCTAGCCCAGGCTCTGATGAGCATCCAAGGGATCAAAGGGGTTGAGGTAGGCGAAGGATTTGCCGCTGCTGCGCAGTTGGGGTCACAGGTTCATGATGAAATCGTTCATGAAGCAGGCGAATATGGACATAGGACAAACCGTTCCGGTGGGATTGAAGGTGGCATGAGTAACGGGGAGCCTATCATCCTGCGGGCCGCCATGAAGCCTATCCCAACGTTATATAAGCCTCTTTTGTCGGTGGATATGCAGACGAAGCAGGAAGTGGCCGCGGGAATCGAACGCTCTGATGTCTGTGCCGTGCCTGCGGCAAGTGTAGTAGGTGAGGCGGTGGTGGCCTTTGAATTAGCCTCGGCCCTACTGGAAAAATTCGGTGGTGACAGCCGAAGAGAGATTATGGCTAACTTTGAAAACTACCAGAAGGCGTTGTTTGCCCGATGACTTATAGTAGAATTGCTCTCGTTGGTATGATGGGGGTTGGAAAAACTACAATAGGATGCCGATTGGCACAACTATTACATTGGTCTTTTGTTGACACCGACGTGTTGGTGGAGAAGCAGACCGGCAGAACAATCAACGATATCTTTTCCTCCGACGGAGAATCTGCCTTTCGGGAATTGGAGAGAGCGGCTTTGTTAACTGCCCTCAAGCAGGAGCGAGCAGTACTGGCCTTAGGTGGAGGGGCCGTCGTCTACCGTGACAGTATTACCTTACTGAAACAGCAGGCTTTAGTAATCTGGCTTATGGCGGATATGCATGATCTTGTAGCAAGGACTAGGGCCGACGATTCCCGACCCTTGCTTAGAGGGGTTGATGAACGGGCTGTGCTGGAGGATCTACTGCGCGCGCGGAAATCCTACTATGAACAGGCTCATCTACATATAGATACCACAGGGCTATCGGTGGTGGAGGTCTGTTCATTAATCATTCAACACCTAGGTGAAGTGTCCCGGGGGGAGGGATCTTGATGCAAGAGCAAGTCCCGGTTGTTTTAGGTGATCGGAGTTACACGATCCGGATCGGAACAGACATCATTGGTGATACCGGTATGTACTGCCGGGATCTTAAGCTAGGCCGTCGGTGTTTGATGATCTCTAATCCGATTGTTGATGCATTCTATGGCTGGGTAACCAGAGAAGGCTTGGTTAATGCGGGCTTTGAGGTCAGCTCCGTGGAGATCCCCGATGGGGAGGAGTACAAAGACCTGGGGACTCTTAACTTTTTGTACGATCATGCGGTAAAGACGGGTCTTGATCGTAACTGTTTTGTGGTGGCCCTTGGTGGCGGAGTTGTAGGAGACATCGCGGGATTTTTCAGTGCCACCTATATGCGGGGAATTCCCTTTATCCAGGTCCCTACGACAATTTTGGCGCAAGTAGATTCTAGTGTGGGAGGCAAAGTTGCCGTTAACCATTCCTTAGGCAAGAACTTGATCGGTGCTTTCTACCAGCCGCGCCTGGTAGTTGCCGATGTCTCAGTCGTTGAGACCTTGCCCCCCAGGGAAGTATTGGCCGGGTTGGCAGAAGTGATCAAATATGGAGTAATATATGATCAAGAGTTCTTTTCCTTTATAGAGGGCAATGCAGCGAAGCTGCTTGAGCTGGATCGTGAGATGTTGATGCGGGTCATTGTACGGTCATGTCAGATCAAAGCAGAGATTGTGGCGGAGGATGAGACAGAACAAGGCCTGCGGGCGATACTGAACTTTGGTCATACCTTCGGCCATGCCCTAGAGGCAGTTACCCATTACACCGTTTATCGGCATGGGGAGGCCCTTGCGGTGGGAATGGTTGCTGCAGCAAGGCTATCCTGTTGCCTTGGCATGCTAAAGGATGGGGAAACGGAACGCATGGAGAATCTTCTAGATGTGATGGGATATGATCTGTCTCTTGCTGGTATTGATCTCGAACAGATGATAGAGGCCTTTGGGTATGATAAGAAAGTACTCGACGGCAAGATTCGGTTTGTGTTGCTAGAAGAGTTGGGCAAGGCGAAGCTAGTGGAGGATATAGACATAGATCTGATCCGAAGGGTTCTTGAGGGAATGAAGGGGAATTGAGTATGTGGCGAATTTTAGTAATTCATGGTCCTAACCTAAACCTTTTGGGTGTCCGGGAGAAGAATGTCTACGGGGATACCCCCTTTGCTGCGATTAATGAACAAATTCGCAGTGGGGCGGAGAAAATGGGCATATATGTAGAGATTTTCCAGTCCAACCATGAAGGTGAGATCATTGATCGAATCCATGCAGCTTTAGGCAAGTTTGATGGATTGATCATTAATCCCGGTGCCTATACCCATTACAGTGTCGCTATTCGGGATGCTGTAGCCGCGGTGGATATACCAACGATTGAAGTTCATCTTTCGAACGTATCCTCCCGGGAGGATTTCCGTAAGGAGTCTGTCATTGCCCCGGTATGTTTGGGTCAGATTAGTGGGTTAGGACCGATCAGTTATCTTTTGGGTCTATCAGGAATTGTGATGCATCTGGAGGCGAGCAAATGTCAGAAGAGCAATTGAACAGGGTGGGGCAACTAAAAGAGCACCTCAAACAACGGGGACTTAATGGACTTATTGTGGTTCGGCCTGAGAATCGCTATTACTTCTCTGGTTTTGTGGGGACCGCAGGTATTTTGGTCATTACCAATGAGAAACAGTACTTGTGCGTCGATTTTCGGTACGAGGAACAGGCTAGACAGCAAGCTCCGGATTTTGAGATCGTAACCGGAGGGGTTTCTGAGAAATTAGCTATTGACCTTGTACGAGAGCTTTCTTTGAAGAAGGTGGGTTTCGAGGAGAAGTATGTGAATGTGGCCCAGTACCAGGAGTGGACTAAGAACCTGCCCAGTGTGGAGTTCGCTCCTATGGATAGCGACCTGATCACCATGCGAATGATCAAATCTCCCAGCGAGATTGAACGCATTGCAAAAGCGGCGAGTCTTGGGGATCGGGCTTTAACCTATGTGGTCACGGAATTTGGACTTGACCACACGGAACTTGAGATTGCCTGGGCCCTGGAGAGGTATATGCGAGAGGGGGGGGCCGAGGGTGTTTCCTTTGAGTCTATTGTTGCCAGTGGTCCGAATTCGGCCAAGCCCCATGCCCATCCATCACAAAGAAGACCTCAGCCGGGCGACTTTATTGTTATGGACTTTGGCGCCCAATTAGATTATTATTGTTCTGATATGACCCGTACCTGGATTAAGAAACCAGTAGCAGGGAAGCACAAGCACATTTATGAGATTGTTGCCACTGCACAGCAGGCAGCTTTGGACGCGATTGCTCCTGGGGTTACGGGACATGATGTGGATAAGGTGGCCCGGGACATTATTACTGAAGCAGGCTATGGCGAGAATTTTGGGCATGGGTTGGGTCATGGCGTAGGGTTATTGATTCATGAAGCACCGGGTCTATCCCCAGGGGTGCAGACAGTCCTCAAACCGGGTATGGTTGTTACCGTTGAACCGGGCATCTATCTCCCAGGCTTTGGTGGGGTACGCATAGAGGATCTAGTTGTAGTGACTGAGGACGGCTGCCGCATACTGACTGGATCATCGAAGGAGTTAAGCAGTTTCTAAGGAGTGAGCGATGTGATATCTGTTAATGATTTGCGTACTGGCTTAACGATCGAACTAGATGGTGAGATTTACAGTGTTGTTGAATTCTTACACGTCAAGCCGGGAAAGGGAGCCGCTTTTGTACGGACCAAGCTGAAAAACATTAAGACCGGTGCTGTTGCCGAAAGAACCTTTCGGGCTGGGGAGAAGGTAGAGTCGGCACATATTGAAACCAGTGAAATGCAGTTCCTCTATCAGAATGGGGACGAGTATGTGTTTATGGACACTCAAAACTATGAGCAGATTGAGATTACCACCGAGGTCTTGGGTGATGTAGCTAAGTTTCTCAAGGAAAACATGGAGGTTCTTGTGCAGATTTATGAAGGAGCTCCCATTGGTGTCATCTTGCCCACTGCTGTGGAACTGAAAGTGATTCGAACTGAACCTGGCTTCAAGGGTGATACGGCAACTGGAGGCAACAAACCGGCTGAGCTTGAGACCGGTCTTATTGTACAAGTACCCTTGTTTATTGAAGAGGGTGAAATACTGAAGGTGGATACACGAACAGGCGAATACATATCCAGAGCTTGAACGTGTGTAAGAGCCTCATAGATGGGGAATAATACTAAAGTGTGTTAGGTTAGAGGAGGGGTTAGCATTGACTGCAAGAGAGAGATTGGCGTACGTACGGGGGTTACTGCAGGGTTCGGACTTTTTGGGCAGTGATGAGAAAACTAAAGAGGTCTGGAACGGTTTGCTGGATGTTCTCGAGGAACTGAGCAACGAAATGGACGACATCTATGACTGGCAGGATGAGATCGAGGACTACTTGGATGCTCTAGACAATGACCTAATGGAACTAGAAGAGACTGTCTACGAGGATGAGGATGAGGACGAAATCGTCGTAGTGGAGTGTCCCAACTGCCACGAGGACATCTATGTTGATGAGTCCCTGTTTGATGACTATGACGAGCTTGTATGTCCTAGCTGCGGTTCGTCCATCTGCTGTGAGTGTTGCGATGATGACGTTGATTTCGAGGATGACTTTGATTTCGATGAGGACGACGAGTAACAAAGAGGAATCAACTTGACTTTCTCCGAAGGGAAGCCCGGGTGGGGCTTCCCTTCCTTTATGAAATGGATTATGAGTCCTGCGTCAATTGGCCATGTAGATCATGGCAGACGGCGATGTTCTTCGATAAAGGACGATGGATCGATCCAATACTCGAGGGCTTGGCTTTTGGTGTAAGGTACTCCATTTAAACGGGGCCAAGCCCAGCTAGGTAGGTCTGCTCTGCGGAGCTCGAAATGTAGATGGGGTACGAATTTGTTGTTCGGTCCGCCACCGATGGTGCCGATCTGTTGACCCTGGTAAACTAGATCTCCTTCTTTTACCCATCTTTCGGCCAAATGGGCATATTGGGACCAGATTCTTCGCCCATCCGGAAGAGTATGTTCGATTCTGATGATGTTGCCTTGGGCTGTATTCCATACGGACTCTTTGACAGTTCCGTTGGAAACTGCCAAAACGGCCTTGCCATAGCTACTACCCCACAAGTAGTTCCAGTCTTCTCCCGGATGCCAGGTCTGACTGTAATTGCTCCACTGGAGGAAACCATAGCCAGTGACACCAAATCCCTGGGCGGTACCACCCCCTACAGGATAATCAAAACCGTCAGAGATCAGCCTCCCGGGAACCGATTGTTCAAAGGGAGGGTCAACATTTCCGTCCTCACCGGGGACCATATTGAGGTCTGGAAGAAGACATCCCGATAAACTAAGTAGTGCGATAAGGCACAAATATGAAATAAGTCGTTTCAATTATATAACTCCCCCAAGAAATATTCATATTTACACTTGACTTTGGGTAAAATACTTCGACATACCGAATCCTCTTCCCTTTGGGGGTTATTGGCAGGAAAAAGATGCAGTGGGACAGAACTATGTATGAAGCATGTAGTTGAAGAGGGGATACACTATGTCAAAGGAGCAGGGGACATCACCCGATGCTCTCCGAAACCTCTTGCTGAGCAAGAAGGTTTTTTTGCGTCTCGGATTCGTTTTTTTGTTAACGTTTTTAGCGATGATTCTTGTGCTAAAACGCTTTACCGGTGAGATAAACATTGCATTGCTCAGGCAAGAATTGGGGCGATGGGATACGCGGTTTGTTGTCTTAGCCTTGGGATCTATATTTGTGTACCTAATTGCGAAGGCCTTAAGGATGGCAGTCATGGTTGCTCAGTTTCAGCCCAATATGTCCTTTCGGGACCTGTTACGTATTTCCCTAGTGTATATTTTTGTGAACACCGTTACGCCCTTTACCGCCGGTGGTATTCCCGTCCAGGTTTACCTGCTTACTAGGTACGGCCTATCGGTGGCGGAGGCTTCCGCAGTGTCTTTTCTCGAGGGGGTTTACACATGGTGCTGTTTTGCAGCTATTGCCTGGCCCTTGGTTTTCCTACTCCCGGGGGAGCTGCGACAGACGGTCTTTCCTTGGTCAATCTTAGC
This sequence comes from Limnochordia bacterium, assembly GCA_023230925.1. NCBI lineage: Bacteria > Bacillati > Bacillota > Limnochordia > Limnochordia bacterium. The sequence goes on along the minus strand of JALNWK010000075.1, from coordinate 1,452 downwards.
CTTATTTGTGGCTACCTTATTTGCCGCCTTCGTTGTTTTTATCACCATGAAGGCGGGTATTGCTGGCCGATTCTTTGAGAACCTTGGTGGAGGATTGAAGGACGCGAAAAGTTCGGTGGCCCGCTTTCTTGCCTCCGGCTTGGAGAAGTTCGGTCAGTTTGTGCTACAGGTTGATGTAGCCCTTACATCAAGCGATCTACTCAAAACGACGAACATGATCACCTGTTTTGTCATCACGATCATGATGTGGTTGTCTAATTTTATGGTGGCACCGTTACTGCTTAGGGCCGCAGCTGTGAAAACCTCAGTTCTTGCGAGCTGGGGACTGCAGATTATCTATGCCTCGGTTGCTCCTTTGATTCCTACTCCCGGCGGTTCGGGAGGAACGGAGCTGTTATTTGCATCACTCTTTGCTCCGTTGCTAAGCGGCCCAGAACTCGGTGCTTTTGTAGCAATATGGCGACTTTTGGCTTACTATGTTCCCCTAGTAATTGGGTGTGTTGCTACGATACTGCAGTTACGTTGCCTATTGGTTGCTAAGAGCTAGAGGTTATGCGAATAGCTAACCGGGATACTTGAAGGTTGTATGGGGAAGGAGTCTTCCTATGCAAAGGAAAGCGTTGGTCACAATCCTAAGAGGTGCGTTAATCGCTGCTTTGTACGTGGCGTTGGTCATGGTTATGCCCCAGCCCTTCAGTTTTGGAGTGATTCAGTTTCGTGTAGCTGAGGGCTTGGTCCTTTTGCCCATGCTATATGGGGAAGCGGTCTGGGGGCTATACATTGGCGCCATTTTAGCCAATATCTTAGGCGGATTGGGACCCTGGGATATTTTCGGTGGCTCCCTGGTTACCTTGGTTGCTGCCTACATAACCTATAGGTATCGATTTACCTGGATCGCGTACGTAGCTCCTATTGTCCTTAACGGCCTTTTGGTCAGTGCATATCTGCATTTCATCTATGAAGTGCCCTACTGGTTAATGGTAGGAAGTATCTCAATTAGTGAGGCAGTAGTTGTGCTTGGTTTGGGGGTTCCCTTAATCCGCATCCTACAGAAAACACTGATGTAGGCGGTGGTCTTCATATTTCTTAAATGGCATTGTCCTACCGTCTGTCAACATTATGCCAATACGCTTGTTTTGGCGGCGCCAGAGAAACCTTTGCCCGGGGCGCTATTGGAATCTACTCTTTGCAGGCTCCTGTAGGACAGCCGCCTATGGGGTATCAAAGAATTCCTGGGTTAGAGCGGTTGGGTTGATGCGATGCTACCAATAAGGAAGCTGGATGCTGGTGTGGCAATGGATGACAAAGGGGGCAATTCGGGGGCTATTTCGAGACCGTCAAGTTAACTGTGTAAACTCCGAATCCTCCTAAGAGTAATTTGTGACCCGTTCTCCAAAGTAGACAGTCAACTGTGAGTATATTGTACCCCAATTGCGCATTACCTTAGTCCAT
>JALNWK010000074.1 GCA_023230925.1 Limnochordia bacterium | reverse complement strand
TTACATTCTTTGGGGGAAAGGGGGTCCTGTCTCTTCCCCCAGATTTTTCAACCGCCAAAAACAATAGGAATGCCCGACTGGTTTACATTAGGGTCATTTCGAACCCTGTTGCGGAAGTGCTGGTAGAAAGCCGTTTTTGCTTGCATCCGATGTGATTGGAATAGTATAATTGAGAAAATGTGAAGTAAATGTAGGTTTGAAGGATACAGAAACGGGAGTGGGAATGATGGACTACAAGACCAAATTCGGCCGAGAAGGACTAACCTTTGACGATGTGTTACTGCAACCGGCCAGATCAGAAGTGATGCCTAGTGAAGTTAATACCAAAACCAGGTTAACAGCTAGGATCACATTGAATATACCCTTGATGAGCGCGGCCATGGATACAGTGACCGAAGCCCGTCTTGCCATTGCCCTTGCCCGAGAAGGCGGTATGGGGATCGTGCATAAAAACATGAGCATTGAGGCCCAAGCCGGTGAGATAGACAAGGTCAAACGAAGTGAGAGTGGGATTATTGTCGATCCCATCTACTTGTCTCCTGAGCATACTATCCATGATGCCCTGGAGATTATGGCTCGGTATCATATTTCCGGTGTCCCCATTACCCAAAACGGCAGACTGGTAGGTATTTTGACCAATAGGGACTTGAAGTTTGAGGAAAACCTTGACCAACGGGTCAGTGATGTGATGACGAAGGATAACTTGATTACGGCACCGGTTGGCACCACGTTGGATGAGGCCAAGCGGATCTTGCATAAACACCGCATTGAGAAGCTACCCCTAGTGGATGAGGATTTTATGCTTAAGGGCCTTATTACAATCAAGGACATTGAAAAGGCCATTCAATATCCGAATGCTGCCAAGGACGAACAAGGACGTCTTCGGGTGGGGGCAGCCATTGGTGTGGGCAAGGATGCGTTGGATCGAGCTGCCGCTTTGATCGCTGCAGGCACAGACGTCCTTTGTGTAGACACAGCCCATGCCCATTCAACCCGGGTGCTTAAAACCGCCGAGAAGCTTAAGGGCCTTTACGGCAACCGGGTCGATATCATTGTGGGTAACGTGGCTACCGCGGCGGCTACGAAGGATGTAATCGCGGCTGGGGCGGATGCTGTTAAAGTAGGAATAGGGCCTGGCTCTATTTGCACCACGCGGGTGGTGGCTGGTGTGGGTGTGCCGCAGTTGACGGCGGTTTTTGACTGTGCCGTAGCTGCTAAGGAAAAGGGTATTCCGATTATTGCCGATGGTGGTATCAGGTACTCCGGGGATATCGTGAAAGCCATCGCAGCTGGTGCAGATGTGATCATGTTAGGTAATCTACTGGCTGCGACCGAGGAGAGTCCTGGGGAGACCCTGATTTACCAAGGACGAAGTTTCAAGGTATACCGAGGGATGGGCTCCCTAGGCGCCATGGCCGCAGGCAGTAAAGATCGTTATTTCCAGGAAGATGCTCGGAAACTTGTTCCCGAAGGGATTGAGGGCCGAGTGCCTTACAAAGGAACAGTAGGTGATACTGTTTTCCAGTTGATTGGTGGTCTTCGTGCAGGTATGGGTTACTGCGGAGTAGGGACCGTTCAAGAACTCCAAGAGAAGGCTAGGTTTATTAGGATTAGTGCTTCAACTGTGAAGGAAAACCATCCCCACGATGTGCATATCACCAAAGAAGCCCCGAATTACCATTTCTATCTGTGACATTCCAAAGGAGGGCCTCGCGTCCCTCCTTTTATTTGTGATTCTAGTTTTGCCAACTTGCTGATGTGAATATGCTTTAGTAGGAAAGGAATCCGATAAAAGGGGGAGGATGATGGCTAGACCTAGTTCCCGTTTTTTCGTGGTAGTAAGTATCTTCATGATTAGTATGCTGATCTTGCCTCAACTAACCGGTCTGATTACCCAAAGATTGTTGAAATGGGCAAGACCAGAACTTGACCCGTCCCAGGTAGGCGGTTTGGTCCTCATTTTCTCCCTATTCTTCCAAGAGGTTTTCCTGGCACTAGGCAGTTATATTGGGCTTATCCAAATTGCGCCCCAGGTACTAACTGGCTTTGGGCGTCCTCGCAGAAGGGGGTACATAAAAACAGGGGTAATCTACGGTCTTTTCCTCTCTGCAGTAAATGTGCTGACAGGGAGGGTCAGTTTGGTTCTTATTCAGAGGATTGTTCAAGGACTGACTGGTTCCACCCAACTGGTACAACAGTGGGTCGGTCGCGAGCAACAGATGTCTTCACGATTATTCGACCTATCCCTGCCAGTGGTATACGTTCTAGCGTTAGGAGTACTCATTGTGGTCATTGTTCCCTTTGCGGAGGAGTTGTTCTTTCGCGGGTTGACCCTTGGGGCGTTTAAAGAACGATTGGGTACCACAGGTGCCATGGTTTTCAGTAGCCTTTTCTTTAGTTTGGCGCACTTATATATAATCAACTTTTTTCCGGTGTTCGTGTTGGGGGCGCTACTGGCCCTTCTCTATGAACGAACAAGGAGCCTTGTACCTTGCATAATTGCCCATGCTACGGTTAACGGGATAGCTGTGCTTTTGATTCTGTTACAGACGGTAGTGCTAACCTACCAATAAAGCCCGTGCATTTCCCTCTTCACCAAGGGAGGTTTCCCCAAAGCTAAGTTCTCCAGGTGTAGAGGAGTCACCTGGAAAAGCCAAAGATAATCACTCTTTGTGGCATTGCTCAGTGCATAGCCATCCCTGGGGAGAATGCTAAAAACCCTTATCCTAGTCTTATGTGTTATAAGTAGGGCGCTGCGGGAATAATGCCGTTCGTCCAAATAGCCCAGAGCCTTGTTCCGTGTCGTCTCTGGCATATTATATGCGGCTTCGCTATACTCCCGGTTACCGCGGCGAGGGTATCGCTGTCACCGCCAAGGGAGATGGCGTTTCGGATTGCGTCCTCGAAGTCTGTGCTTTCAAGCAAAGCGATAATCACCTCCGGACCGCCCTTACAGCTTTCATTGAAGCAATAGATCGGGCGAATCTCGTCAAACGTCCTGCTTAGGTCACAACAATATTTGCCCTCAGTCTGTTCCTGAATGTCGACCCTGGACTTGCTGGTCCTAGCAAGGTAGAAGGCAGCAGCGGTGGCTTGCGTACCCTTGATGCCTTCGGGATGGTTATGTGTTACGGCGGCACTGACCTCGGCTCCTTGTTTGACTTTGCCAAGTGTATCATAAAACCAAGCCACGGGTGACACCCTCATCGCCGAAGCGTTACCCCAGCTGTTGTAAGGCTTGCGAGCGTTAGAAAAGAGCCACTCTCCGAACCGACCGCCGTACCCGGCATTGGGGTACAGTCGACCGTACTCTTTCACCGCGTCTATAAAATCATCAGGCTGATCGTCGTCTTGAGGGCCTGTGCAACTTCGACGGTCATTACCGTGTCCTCAGTGAAGAAGCAGTCGTCATGGAACAGTGGGAAGTTTCTTGTTTTGATGTTGTTCCACTCGTAGATCGAGCCTACGATGTCGCCGATAGTTGCTCCAAGCATTAGTGCCTCTCTCCGCGCTGTTTTTAATCTTTCTGAATACGATCCTGTGTCAAACAGTGATCTACTTGGGGTCATCGATGATAGAACTTATGCAAAGGGCACCATTATCGGTGCCCAGCTGTCTGTTGCCTAGTAGTACAATCTCTTTGAGGATAGCACGATTGCAGAGCGGTTCTTGCTCGAGTTATCCACAACTCGTATTGTTTTGAGCTTGGGGGTGAATCCAAACAAAACCCCACCAAATTCTGCAGGCAACTGCTACTGACATGAATCCACAAATCTGATATACTTTTTGCGTCTAACAAGGTGTCTGAATGGAACCGGATAGCCTGTCGGAATTGACCCAGAATACGCACAACTATCCAGCCACATCAATGGAGGTGCCATTTTGAATCTTAAGCAATCCCGCAGGAAAGACGGCAGGGTTTACCTTTCTATTGAAAAAGCCTACCGCGATAAGGCTGGTAAACCCAGGGCGAAGACGATCAAATCCCTCTGGTTACTTAGATGAACTGGAAAAGGAGTACGATGACCCGGTCGCCTATTTCAAAGAAGTCGCCCGCAGGATGACTGAAGAGGAAGACGCTGAAAAGAAAGTGACATTATCAATTAATATGGATGAAAAGCTTGCTTTCGATAGCGATAGTAGGAAAAACTTTGGCTATGCCGCCATAGTCAAGATCTATCACGAACTTGGTCTAGATGTGTTTTTCAGGAATAAGTCTCGGCACTGCGGCTTCGAATACAATACGACGCCATCATGATTATGCTTGTGGTATTCAGACTGCTTTCTCCGGACTCTGAGAAACAAGCCTTCGAGGAAAGGGACCGTTACTTCGAACGTTTCAATTTCTCTCTGGCTGATGTTTACCGTTCCCTCCCTCACTTTTCTAAGATTGCTAAGGAATTCCAGTGCTATTCGAACTCCCAGGTTGCTGCCAAGTACGGACACGATACTAAGATCATCTATTACAATGTCACCGGTCTCTATTTCAAGACTGATGAGGCGGATGAGTCTTGTAAGTCTGGATTGTCAAGGGGAAAACGCCAAGTTCTAACTATGCAAATGGGGCTGGCGATGGATGCTGGTGGAATACCGCTTTGCTATGAGCTGTTTCCAGGCGATACGGTGGAAGAGCAGATCTTCCGGCCAGTCATCGGTGCAGTCGGGGGAAATCAGGGTACAGGTAGCATTATCGTTGTTGCCAATATGGGGACTAATACGGGCGATAATATTTTCTACCTGCAGGATAAGGGAAAAGAAACGAATTTTAACGGTTATGTCTTCGGTTTTTCGGTTAGGGGTGGTACTAAGGCTTTTGAGGACTATGTACTTTCTGAGCAGGACTATTTAGATAACAATGGCCAACCTGCTGGTAAAGATGTAGACCTCAAAGTCAAAAGCAGGGTGATCGTCCGAGAGATAATTGTAACAATGCCAAGCGGAGAAAAGGGCAAAGAAGCGGTGTGTGAAAAGCAAGTAGTCTTTTGGAGCAGAGCACATGCCACAAAGGCTCGAGTCGAGCGGGAAGAAGTTGTGAAGAAGGCTCATGATTTGGCCGCTAATCCCCAGAAGTACACTAAGGCTACATCTTACGGTGCGGCTAAGTACGTCAAGAATCTGAAGTTTGACAACAAAACTGGTGAGGTAATCACGGTTAAAGAGCAACCCGTCTTTGATGCCGCAAGGGTTGCTGAGGAAGAGAAGTATGACGGTTACTACGCTATTGTCACCAGCGAACTAGATATGCCTGATGCCGAGGTGATTGAGGCTTATCACGGTCTGTGGGAGGTTGAAGAGACATTCCGCCTTACTAAGGGGGTCCTGGAGACTCGACCGGTGTATGTATCACTTCAGGATCACATTAATGCCCACTTCCTAACTTGGTTCATAGCCCTTACTATCATACGGATTTTGCAGAGAAAAACCGGTAGGCTTTACTCCGCCGAACAGATTATTGAATATCTTAATAGGATTTCCTGTTCTCATGAGCATGGGAATATATACCTGTTCGATTACAGAAGTGAGATTTCTGACGCTATTGGAAAGGCACTGGAGATTGATTTTACCAATAAAAGACTCCCTCTGGGGACCATAAAGGAGATCTTGGCTGAGGCCAAAAAATGAGCTGTTCCTCTACATATTTGGGATGAAATAGAAGGTCCGCTATCCGTTTTGTAGCAAGGGTTTATGGTCTGTTTCCTCTCCTTTGGCTGTAGAAGATGGGATGTTACTATCGAGGTTTGGCACAAGAAGTCCTAGAAGGCAAAAGCACGCTATCCTTGTTCGGTAAGATGCTTGCGTGGGTTAACACGGGAGATAAAGACAATTCATCCCACGGTCAAAACGGATGGACTCTCTTGCCATTTCTCGTAAACTAGGTTACGGGTCTTGAAAAACTAACGGTTGTTAGTTACAATTAGACTAACAATCGTTAGTCATGCTCAAAGGGGTAAAATGGTCCTCAGCTCTCGTGGAAGCTACTGGAGCATTCTGAGACTGTAAAGAGGAAGCAAATGATCTAGCGAAACTAACTGTCTAAGAGTTCTTATTCTCATGCTATTTGAGCAAAATAGATATGCGGACATTGGAAACGTGTCATGGCTGACGAAGATAAGAGGAGTCTGATTGTGTCGATCGCGGGAATTGGTGGCTATGCTGATCCTGCAATTGGCCAGATGCCAACGGCTTGGAGGATCTTCCTGTCAGAAGAGTCAGATCCGTAGAAGAATAACGACACCGCTGTACGCGTACATAAGCACCAATGGTTTCATTCCAATAGGGGTTCTTGGCAACGGAAGGAAGATGGCAGCTGTTTCTCCAATAGTTTTTAGAAGTGTTCTTCGCAATGGGGCTGAACCGAGAGAGTAATCCAGTGGCAATTTCATTCCAAAGAAGTATGGCGGTACTTGAATATGCTCTGTGTAGAATGTTTCCGGATAGGTTAGTATCAAGGAATCTGTGCAAATAATGTAATTAGGAGACTTTGATGACCATGAACTACTTAATTCGACAAGAAGAACCAGAGGATTATGGTAAAGTCAGAGAGGTTCTAAGAAGTGCTTTTTCTCGTGAAGGAAAGGATCCGGTGTTCAATGAGTGGAATCTGGTGGAAAAAATCCGAGCAAGTCAGTTTTATATACGGCAACTATCCTTGGTATCCGAAGTGGATGGGATTATTGTTGGACATATTTTGTTTTCAACAATGACTATTAATGGTCCCAAGACGGTGTTCAATACTCTTGCTCTAGCGCCTTTGGCAGTTCATAGGGACTATCAGAGGCAAGGAGTTGGCAGACAACTTGTGCGGTCGGCCATAGAACGGGCCAAAAGGCTTGGGTTTAGGTCGATGATTGTGATGGGAGACCCAGATTACTATTGTAAGTTTGGCTTCGAGCCAGCGGCCAAACGGCGGATCGGGACTACAGAGGACTTTGCTGATCCATGTCTTCTGGCCTTAGAATTGGTGAAGGATGGGCTGCTAGGGGTCTCGGGTATTGTTCAGTACTGCCCTTTGTTTTATAACGAGAATAGAGACTTGATTTAGCTTAGTTTCATGAAGGGATGGGACCATGACTACGAAAGAGAAGATAACTTATGAGGCACTATCGTTGTTTTCCATTTACGGCTATGAAGCGGTAACAATCAGGCAGATCGCCTCCGCTGTGGGTATCAAAGAAAGCTCGGTTTATAATCATTTCCATAGCAAGAAGGATATTTTGGATACCATAGTTGAGGAGACCTCAAAACGATACGAGAAAACACTAGAAGCCTCAAAAGTACCCCAGATAGCGGACCCTGATGTCTCCAGTTTATATGACAATATCTCCGATGAGGACTTTCTTAAGCTGTGTACTAGCATGTTCCTTTTTTATTTAAAAGATGAATATATCTCCAAGTTACGGCGGTTACTTACTATTGAGCAGTACGGAAACGCAGAGCTAGGAGCAATCTTTAAGGAGCTCTTTATTGACAATGTGTTGAACAACCAGGCCAGGGTTCTGCAAAAGTTTATTGATGCTGGCAGATTCATTGAGGGAGATGCTTACACAATGGCCTTACATTTCTATTCCCCGATATTCCTGCTGCTGTGTAAATACGACAATAGTCCTCAGGATGAGGCTTTGGCGATAGAAAAACTGAAAACGCATGTTACCCAATACAATGAGCTATATAGAAAAGACAAAAACCCCGCACAGCCCGGATAATTTGAAGAGAGAAAGGATAAACAGGCTATGAAGCCAATTACCTATACACTCACTCCTTCTGATAATGCCTTAGAAACGTACTATCAAAGCGCTGAAGGGTTGGCTAAAGAAGTGCTGACAAAGATGCAGAATTACGTCAAACCCATTATTGATAGGCGTCTTGATGGGATAAGTATGAAACATACTCCAGTTGAACAGACTTGCCTAGAATTGCTCCTGATGGGTGTGTACGCAAATAGGAATCTTGAAGCGGGTGAGCACCCTACCATAGTTCATCTGGAATATGTTTTGGACTGTTTAGAGCACTCTAGTGACTATACCTATCAGAGTGGACGTTTGCGCGAATGGTATAGGTTTCTTGCTGTTCAGCCCAGACCGCTTCAAGAGTCTTTTTGGAATCTGATTTGTGAAATCACGCTGTGGTTTGCACAAAGGGCCTTGGAAGTACTAGGCCCGTATACTCAGCAGGGCAATCACTTTTTGGCTACCCATCAGCCTAGGGATTCCAACCAGTACAACGCCTTGTTTCGCTCTAGTCCGATACTCGAATACCATATCAATATGGTGGGAGCTGAGATTCTGAACAGAATCTGGCGTGACCGGTTTTCAAGCACGAAGCAACGCATCATAGTTTTACCGGGATGTCTGCGATTGAATCCCCTACACTGCCAAGCCTCTGAATGGACAATTGGGTTAAGATGCGCTCATTGTACAGATGGTTGCCAAGTAAGCTACATTTCTAAGGCAGGTAAACAACTTGGCTTTCAGGTTTCATTTGTCATCCATCAATCCTCTTTAGTATCGCATGTGGAGAGTCTAAATGCGCTTCGTCAGAAAGGCGATTTAGGGATCCTTGGAGTGGCCTGTGCACTCTCTTTACTGGAAGGCGGCTTCTTGTTGGATTCACACAAAATACCGGCTCAATGTGTTCCACTTGACTTTTGCGGATGTATAAATCATTGGCATGACCAAGGGATAACCACGACGGTCAACTTGGACCGCTTGCTTAAGAAGGTTAGTTAGGAGTATGGGGAGGAAATAGTCTTGGAAGATCTTAATCGGAATATGAACACAGAAAAGGGTAAGAGACTGCTAGAAAGGAGAGCAATCCTCTACGTAGCATTGGTTTATGGTTCTGTATTGATTGCCTCGGTTCTTTCAATTGGTTCACCTGATCCATCCAGTAAGGAAGCATTGTCCATGCTATCACTGTTTAGTTTCTTCCCACTTCTAGCTAGTGTACTCACCAGATTGATTACCAAAGATACATTACCATGGATGATCAAACCGAACTTTCGTAGAAGCTGGGGAACATACTTAGTCGCAGCGTTCTTACCAGGCGCTCTGACTTTCGTTGGTGCTGTGGTTTACTTCTTGATCTTTCCCCATCATCTAGACTTAAGCGCTACATTGCTTATTGAAACATACGGAAGATTCGGTGTTCCCTCTGACCTACCTCATACGGCTGATTCTCTTATTCGAATTGGGATTGTAGGAGTATTAGTCTCTCCATTCGTTGTACCTGTGGTTCTTTTTGCCTTTGGAGAGGAAATAGGCTGGCGTGGTTATTTGTTGCCTATTTTGCTCAAGCTGATGAGCAAGAAGAAAGCGATCCTATTGAGTGGTGTGCTTTGGGGGTTAGGGCACGCTCCGCTTGTCTATTTCGGGCTCAACTATGGTCTAGATCATTGGGGAGCTCCCTATACTGGAATCCTAGTCATGACTCTGTTTTGCGTTGTTCTAGGTATCTGGTTATCTTATGTGACCATCAAGACCAAGAGTGTAATTCCCGCTAGTATTTTACATGGATCTATCAATGTGATCGGGGAATGGCCAGCATTAGTCTCAGTTCCAGGTGTCAACACACTATTAGGTCCAAGCCCTGGAGGCCTTATTAGTATCGTCGGTCTTGTTATTGGCGCACTTGTTTTGTGGAGGAAGCTTGCAGATCCACAATTAGACCAGCCAAAGATTAGTCCGCCAGAATTGCATTAGCCAACGAATTAAACGCGACCCAGACAGTCTGCTTGGGAAAGGAAAGGGAAGACCTATATGCCGGTTGAACTTTCATTACTATGGATGCTGAAAACCATAATAGCTAACGGTTTCCAGCATTGGGACTCGTAGTCTACGGGAACTAGGGCGCATGAGATCCTCGCAATGCATGTAAACGTCGCCGAGTTGCTGGGCGACGCTCTACAAATCTAAACTATCTTGTATTCTAAATATCTTAATCGCTTGGCTTCAAGGGTTGTCAACACTTTCCCGGACACTTTACTAAGCGACACTCACTAAAAGCTCTTCCGTGTAACGGTTTAGCCATTCCAATGGGCTAAGATAACCTAACCGTTTTTGTACGCGGCGCGTGTTGCAAAAACCTTCAATGTATGCGAAGGTCGCTTGGCGGGCTTCTTCACGTGTTTGGAAGTGCCGCCAGTAAACAGCTTCCTTTGAATGGAGAAGAAGCTTTCACTCCAGGCATTGTCACCTGGTTTACCAGCTCGGGAAAAACTTTGTTGGAAATCTAATTCCTGCCAAAGCTCCTGGGTCGCTTTGCAGCACTTCCGCAACTAAGATGGCAAAACCAGGTTAAGGAAATAGTGTTTATGCACGTTAGGCACATTATCATATGTATTGGGAACTATCGAAAAAGTTATCAGGCAATTCGCGCGCATTGA
>JALNWK010000073.1 GCA_023230925.1 Limnochordia bacterium | reverse complement strand
CCTCGAACGGTTCATGCCCTGGTCTCCCGAAATCCCCGACTATTGCCGTACACAGAAGAAAAACTAACAAGCATAACACAACCCCCACCCAGAAGGCCAGGTGGGGTCTTTTTTACGTTTACAAATAGCTGATGCTACGGTAGACTACAGAAAACGTCTAGAAGCCCGTGGATATCTGTAGACGCCCTACGAGAACTCGGTGCGGGTGGAAGCCAAATGTCTCGTTTTGCTCGCCGTGTTAAGGGTAAACGAAGCTGGAGTCGGGAAGGACTTGGCGCGATGATGGAGCTACTGTGTTGGCGCAATACCTGACGCCTACAGAAATTAACTGACAATGTTGTTGAGTTCATGCGCAAGATAAATCTCAGCCTAGGTTCACTAAAAGAAATAGCTGAGAAAGCGGTAAGGAAAGTAATGCGTAAGAATGTCTATGTACCCCGGACAGCCGTACACCCATTACCCGTGTAGGAAGGACATCATCGGGGGGGTATGTCGAACCTAATGTACAGACTCGACAAAGGTGGTATGCTTAGCAGCTGTTGAACCTACAGGAATTGGAGATGGAGCTAGTACCCGTGAATCGTTGACTCATACGATGACACATCGGGTGTTGGATGATCTAACCGTAGTGGTCACGAGTCTAGACAAGGATATGCGAAGAAAATTATCGTCGGTAGAAGACAGGCGTCAGGATTTGTCCTGACGCCTGTAATTCTTTGTGCTAGGGTATGCAGATTACTTGCCCTGGGAAGATCAAGCTAGGATTAGTAATCTGTGGATTGACCGCGAGGATAGCATTAACGGTGGTGCCAAAGCGCTGGGCGATGAAGAACAGTGTATCCCCTGGTACTACGGTATAAGCAAATGTTCCTGCTGGACAAACGGGTGGAGGTGGTGGACCCGCGCTCGGTATGCAGATTACCTGCCCTGGGAAAATCAAGTTGGGATTAGTAATCTGTGGATTGACCGCGAGGATAGCATTAACGGTGGTGCCAAAGCGCTGTGCTATCAAGAACAGTGTATCCCCTGGTACTACGGTATAAGCAAATGTTCCTGCTGGACAAACGGGTGGAGGTGGTGGACCCGCGCTTGGTATGCAGATTACCTGCCCTGGGAAAATCAAGTTGGGATTAGTAATCTGGGGGTTGACTGCGAGGATAGCATTAACGGTGGTGCCAAAGCGCTGGGCGATGAAAAAGAGGGTGTCCCCTGGTACCACGGTGTAAGCAAAGGTGCCTGATGGACAGACTGGTGGAGGAGGTGGAGCCGCACTTGGTATGCAGATCACTTGCCCTGGGAAAATCAGGTTAGGATTAGTAATCTGGGGGTTGACTGCGAGGATAGCATTAACGGTGGTGCCAAAGCGCTGGGCGATGAAAAAGAGGGTGTCCCCTGGTACCACGGTATAGGAAAATGTACCGGGGGGACAGACCTGCTGTGGTTGTATTTCCTGGGACGAGTACAAATAACCTTGGGGGATATTCCAGTAGGATTCTGGATAGGTAGCATACCCGAATACTGGGTAAGAGTCATAGACACTGGATGTCATTCGTTTCCCTTCCTTCCAAGATCCTGATATAAAGGTTTTTTCGCTATATGATATTGCAAATACAGCAAAAGTGTGAAGGAAGGTCTTCGGTTTATCGCAAAGGAAATCCTACCAATTGCGATCGTTATAATCAACGTCCCAATAGTTGTTGTTATCGGGGTCGTCTAGGATTTGTTGGATGCGGCTAATATGATATTCAGGTGCATTTAGCGCCTGAAGACATGCTAACTGGACTCTCAAAGCCTCCAATTCGGCCTCTTTGCCGAAATAGGTCCGTTGCTCCAAGTATTGGACTACATGGACTGTGTCGTGGACGATAATCGAAGCCAACCAATATACATCGGTGTTCTGTGAGCTTGGACCGATTACGAAGGTCCTAGTCCACACCTCTGCCCCCGAGCGTTGTCCTGCTTGGATCTTGCTTAGGGTGCCGTTGACTAAGGCAAAATGCTCGTAGCTTTGTTCATAAAGGAGTTCCATGCTTTCTGTTACTTTCCCCTTAAAAGAATCTGAACCGACTAGTTGGACGTTCAATTGCAGGGCTGGGCGCTTATGCTCTTCCTCAATGATCTCATCGATAGAAATAATATTTTCTCCAATGATCTGCCATCTACCCATGTATTGCAGGGTCAGTTGTACTTTTTTATGGGCGGCTATGGTAGAAGTTGCTCCCTCTGCTACTGATTGGATATTGAAGGTACACAGGGCAATGTTTGGCGCCAACTCCTCCACTTGGATATCATCAACGGTATAGACCGTATAGGCGTATTCTGTATAGAATGCTGATAGTTCCTCAAGAAGGTCAGCGTGTGTAACATCCATTGCTGTGGACCGATTGAAAGGATCGGTATGTAGCTGGACTATGCTTTCGATATCCCCCACACGGTAGCTCTCCCCAAGGACGCTGATTGTATCAGCCACATTTGCGGGCGACATCACAGTGGAAAGACAACCGGCAAGAAATAATAAGGAAAATACAACCATTAGTATGCGTTTCATATAGATCCCTCCTGTTATGGATATATTTCGTTTTGCTGTTATAGACTACCTCTTGGGAATTATCGGAAAACCGCACAGGTGGATGCTCCCATGCATAGGCTAAAACATAGCCTAAGAATACAGGGGGGAAAACTATGTGGCGTTATCAACAGGTACCATATCAGGGTTACGCACAGCCCTGGTCCTATCGGGGATATAATTATCCCTGTGGCTGTACGGGTGCCCCGGCGGCCAGCTATCACTCCCATGAGTCCACGCTCCAGGCTCTACGGGCCCATGAAGCAGCCTTGCTTGAAGGACTCAAGGCTGTACGGGGGGCTATTGAGGAAATGGAGGCGTTGGTGGAGCAAAAGGAAGCAAAAGCAGCTGATTCACAACCAGAGAAGGATTGACTTTGCCGAGGGAAGCAGGTAGAATATATGCGATAAAGGGGAGTAGCCGGCGGTAAGCCGCCTTGATAGAATCGTCATCCCGGTAAGTTTTACTTACTCGGTTCTATCGACCAGCAGTTTTGGTAGCGAGACCTTTGTTTTGGTGTATAACCAAGGCAAAGGTCTTTTTGTGTAAATGGGGGGACAGAACTTGAGTTGGCACGAAACCAGTATTGATGAAGCAGCATCTAGACTAAGGGTCAATCCAAATGAAGGTCTTAGCAAAGAGGAAGTAAGGGAGCGTATACAGCAGTACGGGCCCAATGAGATTACCAAGCAGAAGAAGCGAACGCTTCTGAGCCGCTTTATAGAGCAATTCGCGGATTTTCTCATTCTAATTTTGCTTGGTGCCAGCGTGGTGTCGTTTCTTGTGGGTGAGCCAGTGGATGCGATTGTCATTTTCGCGATCATTTTCATTAATGCGGTGTTAGGTCTAGCCCAGGAATTGAAAGCCGACCATGCCCTTGAAGCGTTGCAAGAAATGACCGCACCCCAGGCCAGTGTTCTGCGATGCGGTCAGATTGAACGGGTGCTAGCTAGTGAGGTTGTACCGGGGGATGTGGTGTTACTGTCAGCCGGGGATTATATACCGGCTGATGTGCGGTTGGTGGAGGCAAATAATCTGCAAGTGGACGAGGCTTCCTTGACGGGTGAGTCGGTGCCAGTGCTGAAGGATACAGAAAAGCTAGAGGCAGGAACCCCACTTGCTGAACGGAGCAACCTCGCCTATAGTGGTACGGTCATCACCAACGGCCGGGGCCGGGGTTTGGTTGTGGCCACGGGGATGAAAACGGAATTCGGTCAGATTGCAGGTCAACTCCAGGTGGCCAAGGAGGAACAGACCCCACTGCAGGTCAAGCTGGCTCAACTAGGCAAATGGATCGGGATCATTGTGCTGGTGGTCTGTGCCTTTGTGTTTCTGGCGAGTATCCTCCGGGGTGATGATTTGATCTACGCCTTTATGACCGCAATCAGTTTGGCGGTGGCGGCGATTCCTGAGGGCCTTCCTGCGGTGGTAACCATAGTCTTAGCCTTGGGTATCAAACGCATGGCGGAGCGTAACGTAATCGTGAGAAGGTTGCTTGCTGTAGAGACCCTAGGTACCACCACGGTGATTTGCTCGGATAAAACAGGGACCTTAACCCAAAACAGGATGACGGCAACAGCTGTCTATGTAGATGGAACGTTATTCGAAGTCGGTCAAAATGGAACGATCCAGTTAGCCGATGATGACTTACTGCTGTTGCTTAAGGCAGGAGCTTTATGTAATGATGCGAAGGTATGCCAAGGACAAGACATGATCCTAGGAGATCCCACTGAGGCAGCATTGCTCTTCTTAGCCCAAAGGGCCGGACTGGAGGGCGAGGAGCTCAATAACCGAGATCCTCGGGTCGCAGAACTGCCCTTTGACTCCGAGCGCAAACTCATGAGCACAGTTCATGCAGATAACGGACGTTATGTGGTCTATGTGAAGGGTGCCGTTGATCAACTGCTCCCGCGCTGTAGTGGTCTGCGGGTGTCCGATGAGATTGTTCCCATGACCAGCGATCAGTTGGCGAAGATCGAAGAAGCGAACACCCACATGGCCAACGACGCCCTTAGGGTCCTAGCTATTGCATATAAACGGATTGACCAGGTCCCCGTCGAATTAGAAAGTAGTTCCCTGGAGGAAGAACTAATTTTCTTAGGCCTAGTGGGGATGATTGATCCACCTAGGCAAGAGGCGATGGATGCCATTGCCCTATGTAAACGGGCGGGAATTCGACCGGTGATGATCACCGGAGATCACCGCGTTACAGCCCAGGCCATTGGCCGTAGGTTAGGAATGGTAAGTGAAGATGCTCAAGTGATCAGCGGCGATGAACTTGAGACCATGACTGATGAGGAATTGAAGGAAGCCGTCAAGAAAGTCAGCGTCTATGCGCGGGTATCCCCGGAGCATAAGGTACGTATTGTTGAGGCCCTTGCAGCCCATGGCCATATTGTGGCTATGACCGGGGACGGTGTCAATGATGCCTTAGCACTGAAAAGATCCCATATTGGTGTGGCCATGGGTCGAACCGGTACCGACGTAGCTAAGGGTACCGCGGATATGGTTCTTCGGGATGACAACTTCGCCAGTATTGTGGCCGCGGTTGAGGAAGGAAGGGTGATCTACGGGAATATCCGTAAATTCGTTTACTTCCTGCTGTCCTGTAACGTGGGAGAAGTATTGATTGTCTTTTTCTCGATCCTATTAGGATGGCCGGTTCCCCTATTGCCCTTGCAGTTGCTCTGGGTGAATTTGGTGACCGATTCCTTCCCAGCGCTATCCTTAGGGCTGGAAAAGGGCGAGCGAAATGTGATGGATATCCCACCCCGACCTACCGATGAGCCAATTATCGATCGGACCATGGCCATAGGAATTGTTAGCCAAGCGTTAGCCATCTGTGTGGTCACCCTTATCGCGTATTTCATTGGTCAGCAGCATGGTGGTGTGGAACTAGGTCGCACCATGGCCTTTGGCACATTGATCATGGGTGAACTCCTCCGTGCCCATGGGGTTCGGTCGGAGAGAACCTCGGTGTTTGCGATGTCGCCCTTGTCTAATCCGACGCTGTTTTGGTCGACCATTGTTTGTTTGGGGCTTTTAGGACTGGTGTTTTACGTGCCCGCTCTGCGCACCTTGTTCAAGCTTGTACCCGTTGGTGCGGGCAGGGTGCTCGAGATGTTTGTGCTCGCCCTAATTCCCTTGCTTGGTGCGGAATTACGAAAGTTAATCCTGCGAAGGAAACAGGAATCTAGTTCCACCATCTAGAATCTGTTAACCATTTGGATTGAGGGTGAGGTTTGCTGATGAGGTACAATAGCACACGGGGTAGCCGACCCATGGCCACCAGCAGTGAAGTGATCTTCCAGGGGATTGCCGCCGATGGTGGCCTGTTTATTCCCGAGGAGACTCCTAAGCTGACATTGCAGGAACTGGCGGCTTGTGGTAAATACGAGTATGCAGAGAGGGCCTATGAGATCTTAGGGCGGTTCCTTACCGATTTTACAGCCGATGAACTACAAGGCTGTATCACCAGGGCCTATAACTCCCAGAAGTTCTCCCATGGGGCGATCACGCCCTTGCATAAACTAGATGAACAAAGGTCCATCCTCGAGCTGTGGCATGGACCCACCTTTGCGTTTAAGGATCTGGCCTTGCAGATCCTGCCTCAGTTTATGATCACCGCGATGACGAAACTGGGGGTAACGGGAGAAGTGGTCATTCTTGTGGCCACCTCCGGTGACACAGGCAAGGCGGCTTTGGCTGGCTTTGAGGATGTAGGTAGTACCCGGATTATTGTCTTTTACCCGGCGGAGGGCGTTAGCACTATCCAGAAATGCCAAATGGTGACCCAAACGGGTAGCAATACCTTTGTGGTGGCGGTGGAAGGCAACTTCGATGCGGCCCAGCGGGGCGTAAAGGAAATCTTTACAGATCCCCACATGATTAGTCAGCTAGCTGACTGTAACAAGCATTTTTCCTCGGCAAACTCGATTAATTGGGGTCGACTTGTACCCCAGATTGTCTACTACTTCTCAGCCTACTTGGATCTGGTGCAGGCCGGTAGGATTGCCTTAGGGGACCGGATTAACGTGGTGGTACCCACGGGGAATTTCGGTAATATCCTGGCGGCTTACTATGCCCGGGGTATGGGTCTACCGATTGACCGGTTGATTACGGCTTCAAACAAGAATGATGTCATTGCCCAGTTCATCAACACTGGGGTCTATGATCGAAGGCGACCGTTTTTCCAGACCCTATCTCCTTCGATGGATATTCTTGTATCTAGTAACCTTGAGCGTTTGCTCTATGAGCTAACTGACCGTGATGCAAAGCTGATTAAAACATGGATGATGGAACTAGCCACGAAGGGCGCATACCAGGTGCCAGCTCGGGTTCTGAAGAGTATCCAAAGCATCTTCTGGGCTGGTGCATGTACCGACCAAAGGACCCTTACCACCATCAAGTCAGTATATGCCAATTATGGTTATGTTGTTGATCCCCATACCGCGGTGGCGTTGGATGTCTATGAGCAGTACGTAGAACAAACCCAGGATTCCACTCACACGGTGATCGCCAGCACCGCAAGTCCCCTCAAGTTTGTGGAAAGTGTAACCCAAGCGCTGTTCGGTTCCGAGGCACTAGTCGGGATGGATGAGTTTGAATTGATTAAGCTTTTGGAGGAGAGGACGGGCTTAACTGTTCCCCAAGGGCTTCAATCATTACAGAGAATGCCCCGAAGACACAAGCGCAAATGTCTACCACAGGAAATGCCCCAGGTGGTCATGGAGTTGCTTAAATAATGGAATTGCCGGGTGTTGCACCCGGCAATTTTACTAAAGATTCCTCATTAACCAATCAAGTTTCCGTATCGATACCTTTGCGGCGATAGCAGTGATCATCAATGTCTCAATCAGGAAAGCCACCAAGGTGATCCAGTTGACTGTGGTAGTGGAAAGCCCGGTAAACACGGAACCGCCCCAAGCCGGAAAACTAATAGTCCCGCCGAAGACTAACATGGCAGCGAAACCAAGGAACATACTCGATAGCATTTTCATAGTTCCCGATGTCTTTCCTGCGGTTCCTCCAAACTCAATCTTAATAGAGAAGTCCGGGAAGAGGATGTCCAGCATGAGCTCCACCGCGGCAACGGTGAGGTTAATCAAGATCACCGCGGGAATAGAGACATACAAAGGAAGAAGGGGCATTTCGGGGAAAAGAAAGAAGATGATCACCTGAAACAAAACACAGTAAAGGGCGGGTATCATTGTGGCATAGGCCATCTTTCCCCAATACATTGACTTTGGCTCAATGGGGTTACTGCACAAAAACCACCAATTCTTGCCCTCTCTACTGACAGAAAGCCCCCCTAGCTGTGAGATTAGGACGCTGCCCATAAAGGCAGGCATGATCAACAAAAGCACCCGCATGACCCAGATCTCTGTCATGCCCGGTTCCTCGGAGGGAGTGCTTGAAAGCAAATTGTAGACGAAGAATCCAAGCACAATACTTGTTACCGCCAGGTTATACCAGAGCAAAGGTTCCCTTTTGGCCAGTAGTAGCTCTTTGTGGATCACCGCGGTGCTGCTTTGCTTGGGCCAGAAGGAGAAGGTGCTTTTGTGCGCCTTCTTTACGGTTTTCCTAGGGCTATCGTCCTTGGTACCCCAACCAGCGAGAAAGAAAGAGCCCGACAGGTTAATTGCTAGATAACCCAGGATTAGGGTGGTCAGAACGAGGGGCAACCCATTGGCCCAGGGTGAGTAATCAAAGCTTGGGAGGAAGCTTAGAGCAAAGCGACTCATCCACAGATGGGGCAGGTAAGGGTTATTCCCAATGCCCCACTGACCCACCTGTTCCAGGAAGACCATTGGATCTTGGAGCTGCTCCTGCATCATGCGGGTGTTCATCATTTGAGAGCCAATCACAATGAGTAAAGCGGCCACAGAGGAAAGTCCGATGAAGAGTTGCTTTAAGCGTGCAGAGGGCACAAACCGCATGATCAAAAGAATTAACAAGGCAAGCACACTATGGATCAAAAGTGCTCCCAAGACCACCGCAAGTATTGCTGCGATATAGAAGGCGGCGGAAGCCGAGTTTTTCACCCCGTAAGCGATCCAGGCCGGTAGAATAAACATTGCAGCTGTAAGGAAATTGTACACAAAGGATCCCATGAACTTGGCGGCAAAGACAGTCCTGGTAGAGATGGGGTTAGAAAGCAGAAAGGGCAAGTCGCCGCTTTCGAAAATGCGTTCATATAGTATTTTGAGTCCCGTGGTGAGGATGAGAAAGAAAACCCCAAGGCACAAAAGACTTAATACCGATGCCTCGATGGTACGTACAAGACCCGGAAGCTCTACGGCTGCCTCATCTAAGTAGGTGAATACTCCATAAATTCCTCTGCCAATAGTGAAGGCTAAGGCTATCCATACGGCGACCACAAGAAGGACCTTCATTTTGGCCTTAGGTTCCCTTAAGGAGTTTTTGGTTTGCAGCCATTGGTAGCGAATCAAAAGTGCTAGTGAGCTCATCATTCCACCCCCTATTCCTCGTTGTTATTGGATGTAAGCTCTAGGAAAAGGTCTTCTAGACTGATGGGTTTGCCCGTTTCCACATGCTGTGCTCCCTCACGAAGCTCGTCAATGCTGCCGAGGGCGATCAGCTTACCAGCTTGGATAATGCCCACCCGGTCACACATTTGTTCAGCGATTTCTAAAATGTGAGTAGACATGAAGACAGTTCCGCCAGTGTTGGTGAAATCCCTGAGGATATCCTTGATTAACCGTGCGCTTTTGGGATCTAAACCAACGGTGGGTTCATCGAGGAACAACACCTTAGGCTGCCCTAAAAGGGCTGCGGAAAGACAGACCTTTTGCTTCATTCCGTGGGAAAATCCACCGCATAATTCATCGGCTCGATCACTTAGTTCAAACAAGTCAAGATATTCCTCGATACGCCGCGTTGCTTCTGCCTGCTCAATCTTTCGTAGTTGTGCGGCAAACTGTAAGAATTCCCTAGCGGTCAGCTTATCATAGATATTGGGCGAATCTGGAACAAAGGCCATCTGTCCCTTGGCCATAACAGGCTGCTCTTGTACGTTAATACCCGCGATGATTGCGGAGCCCGATGTCGGTGTAAGTAGTCCGGTGAGCATCTTGATCGTCGTTGTTTTACCGGCTCCGTTCGGCCCAAGAAAGCCAAATAGTTCACCGGCGTGCACATGTAAAGAAACTTGGTCACATGCAGTTAGACTACCGTATTTTTTGGTTAACCCGTCGGCAATGATCATAGTAAACTCCTTTCGGTGGATGGCAATAATGAGGATTATTAAAACATAAGATACTAAGACATTTTTATCATTAATGTCCTTGGACGTCAAGCTTGCGCAGAAGGTAAGGGCTTTAACGTCTCCAATCAGACATAGCTGGCCCTATTCAAAAGGACAAGCCAATTTGAAATAACGTCAAGATTTATGTAGTACCATTTTTTGCTCATTTATTATATATTAGAAGTAGATCAAAGGACCAAGGAAGGTGCGATAGAGGAGCGGCCCAACTGATGCTGGCGCATCTTGTGCGACTAGGCTATCTACTAGACTGGTATCATAAGCGGATCTGGTATCCTGCTGCCCCTGCAAAAGGCAAGTCCACCCATTTGCTCATAACCAAAAGGGGTTGATCAACTTCTAGCCAAGCGTAGTGATCCTTGAAAAGAAAAACCAATCTAAGGAGGAGAGGAACCATATGAATTTGGGCCGACGAGTATATGGTATGACAGGCTTTCTCATCGGGCGTATTTAGTTATTGGGGGGAGAAGAGTTGGTCATCAAATCTTCCGTTTACCCAATCCAAACGTAGGTGAAGTAGATGGTTGAACCCTTCCTCACTCCAGCGCATACCCACTCCTTTG
>JALNWK010000072.1 GCA_023230925.1 Limnochordia bacterium | reverse complement strand
TCCAATAACCCAGCTGATGTTCAGGTAATCCTTGTTCTTGGCACCACGCCCGGCGACTCAATCCGCTGATTTCGAAAGACCGGATACGTTCCACCCATAGTTCCTTCTTGGCTTGATTCTTCAGAATACCAACTCCTTCCGCGTGATGTATTGATTATCTCATCACTACCAAGAAGCAGGTATGTGTGCTAGCTTTGACGCTTACGCTTTATCTAGCCACAGTTATTGACCTTTTTTCTCGCAGAGTCGTGGGTTGGGCCCTATCGGCCCGAATAGGGAAGGAACTTGTGATTGACGCTATGAACAAGGCTATTACCAATGAACGGCCGCTAGAGGGTCTAATTTTCCATTCTGATCGCGGCTCACAGTACGCCTCATATGCCTTCCGGGATCTACTAAGCGAGAAGAATATACAGCAGAGTATGAGCGCTAAGGGCGATTGCTATGACAATGCCTGTGCAGAATCCTTTTTTGCAACGATCAAGAAGGAGTTAATCCACCGTAGACGGTTTTCGACTCGCTCTGAAGCCACTTTGGCAGTCGTGAACTATGTCGTGTGCTGGTACAATCCGCATCGAATTCACAGTCTGCTTGGAGATATGTCTCCCCAAGGGTACGAACAAAACTATTACAAGGGGCTTTTGGCAGTAGCGTAAAGATATTGTTTCAAATTTGGAGGTATCGTGAGCACGAACCAGTTAGTTTATCTTCAACGTGTCCGGTTAGGCTAGAACACTCCACGATTACCAAGCCATGGAGGCCAAGGACACACGGAAGAGAACCCATACGTTTAGGGGGTCAGACTGCAAGTGGCTCCAGAACATCTTTTGGCATGATTTCATTTAGGCAGCTGTAAAATCTGGTGTCTTTGTTGAATTTGGGGGCTATCAATTATGAATTATGATTTGTTAAAATCAAAGATTATGAATAGACAAGCAGTAGTAGGAGTGATCGGACTTGGATACGTTGGCTTACCATTAGCTGTGGAAATGGCCAAGGCTGGATATAAAGTCATAGGCATAGACCTATCTAAAGAGAAAGTCAAGCAGTTACAGGTTGGTAAGTCATTCATTCTTGACGTATCTGATAAAGAACTTCAGCAAGTTGCCGCTAACGGTAACTTCGAAGCTACCACCGATTATGCTAGAGTAGGTGAAATGGATACCATTAGTATTTGTGTTCCAACACCTTTGAGGAAGACGAAAGATCCGGATATTACTTACATTACCGCAGCGGTCAGAGGTATCAAAGAACATATGAAAAAGGGTACCCTTATTATCCTCGAAAGCACCACATATCCGGGAACTACTGAAGAGTTAGTTCGCGCTGAACTCGAGGAATGTGGATTAGAAGTAGGTGTTGACTTCTTCCTCTGTTTCTCGCCAGAAAGGGTTGATCCGGGGAATAAGCACTATAATACAAAGAACACCCCAAAGATTATCGGTGGAACTACACCGCAGTGTTCCAGGCTAGCTTCTATGCTATATGAAAATGTACTCGAGTCTGTCGTTACCGTAAGCTCCACAAAGGTAGCCGAAACAGTAAAGCTCTTAGAAAACACATTTAGAGCAGTCAACATTGCCTTGGTTAACGAAATGGCACTAATGTGTGATAGAATGGGAATTGATGTATGGGAAGTCATTGACGCTGCTGCTACAAAACCGTTTGGTTTTATGAAGTTTACACCAGGACCAGGAATCGGTGGACATTGTATTCCAATAGACCCAATGTATCTATCTTGGAAAGCTAAGACCTATGACTTTTATAATAAATTTATAGAACTTGCCAGTGATACAAATGGAAACATGCCACGGTATGTTGTTAATAAGGTTAGCGATGCACTAAACTTACAAAGGAAATGTATCAATGGATCTAGAATTCTTCTTCTGGGAGTTGCTTACAAGAAGGACATCAATGATCTACGGGATTCTCCTGGCTTAGAATTATTTCGGTTGCTGCAAGAAAAAGGAGCCAGGACAGACTTTCACGATCCATTTGTAGATAGATTCCTAGACGAGAGCACCGGAGATTACGTATACGGTGTAGGTTTGGACCATATACAAGAGTACGATTTAGTGCTTTTAGTCACCGACCATAGCAGTTTGGATTATAGGTGGATTGCTGCAAACGCCCAACTTGTTTTGGATACACGAAATGCCTTTGCGGGTATAGAAAGCAGTAACATTATCAAAATAGGGGCACCCCTGCCCGAATACCCGCAAGCATCACTAATGGAAACAGAAGCGGCAGCTACTAAAGAAGACTAAGGAGTGTCACAAAAATGGCTGTATACTTGGTAACCGGTGGAGCTGGTTTTATCGGTTCTAACATTGTGGAAACCCTATTGGAAAACGGGGCTAATGTTAGAGTGTTAGATAACCTGTCTACCGGCAAAGCAGAAAACTTGAGAGAGTATCAAGATGACATAGAATTCATCAACGGTGATATTCGAGACCTAGAAAGATGTCAGAAGGCATGCAAAGGAGTAGATTATGTTCTCCATCAGGCAGCTTTAGGGTCCGTTCCGCGTTCAATAGAGGCTCCTAAGACTACAAATGATGTAAATATCTCAGGCACATTAAATATGTTAGTCGCTGCTCGAGATCAGGATGTACAAAGATTTGTCTACGCCTCATCTTCTTCGGTCTATGGTGATGATCCTAATCTACCTAAAAAAGAGGATAGAGTTGGTAGGGTGCTTTCACCATATGCACTTACCAAGAAAACTAACGAAATTTATGCACGTCTATTCTTTGAATTATATGGGCTACCAACTATAGGTTTGAGATATTTCAATGTCTTTGGTAAGAGACAAGATCCTCATTCGGCATATGCTGCGGTAATCCCCAAATTCGTAAGACGTTTGATCAACGATCAGCCCGGTGTGATTTATGGTGATGGTCAACAGTCTCGCGACTTTACACACGTTTCAAATGTGATCCAAGCAAACTTGTTAGCTTGTTCAGCTACTGCACCTGCTTTCGGTCAGGTGTTTAATATCGCTTGTGGAAGTAGCACTACAGTACTTGAACTCTATGAGAAGATTTCTAACTTGCTTGGCAAGAGCATCACACCAGAGTTTAGACCACCTCGTAAAGGTGATGTAAAGCATTCCAATGCGGATGTGGAGAAGGCAATAAAATTCTTGCGATATGAACCTAAGATAAATATCGATCAAGGATTGGAAATGACTATAGATTGGTATGTAAATAATCTATAGTGTATGCTGTGGTGAACTGCAATAAAAAGGATCATTTGGTGTAATCTAGGAGGGATTCTGTATCAATGCAACCTCCAAAGGTCATTCATGTAGTGACGTCATCAGCTAGTGTAGGGCTAATGAGAGGACAGCTTTCATATTTGCGGGAAGCCGGCTTTGATGTAACCGTTGTATCTGCTCCTGGTCCGGGTTTAGATAAGGCAGGCGAGACAGAACAAGTTAACACGGTTTCGGTTGTGATGGATCGTGGTATATCGTCCCCGTTTCAGGACCTTAGAGCCCTCTGGCAGTTATATAGACTTTTTAAAACGTTAGAGCCTGATTTGGTAAATGTAAGTACGCCTAAGGCGGGTTTTTTAGGAGCAATAGCATCCCGCTTAGCAGGGGTTCCTAACATAATTTATACCGTACGGGGTTTACGCTTTGAGACTACTAGCGGCATTAAGAAGAGTATTCTATGTATGTGTGAAAAAATAGCTATAGCTTGTTCTGACAGGGTGTTATGTGTGAGTGAGAGTGTGCGGCAGGAAATGGTGGAGCTAGGTCTTGCTGTAAACAAAAAGACATATGTTTTAGGTAAAGGTAGTAGCAATGGTATAAATTTGGAAGATTACGAACAGACTCTGCAGCGACCATTAGGAGCAGAGAAAATTCGCTGCAAGCTTAATATCCCGTTACAAAGCCGTGTTATTGGTTTTGTCGGTAGGATTACACGAGATAAAGGGATCAATGAATTAGTAGACGCTTTCTTGATTGTAAAGAAGGAATTCCCGGATCTAGTTCTTCTAGTTGTAGGAAGAAAGGATAGTGCCGAAACGGTCGAACCGCGGATCAGAAAAGAATTAGAGGAAAACCGAGACATTATTTTAGTAGGCCACGTGAACGATCCTGCTCCTTATTATATGCTTATGGATTTATTGGTTCTCCCTACTTACAGGGAAGGATTTCCTAATGTTGTTCTTGAGGCTGGGGCTGCCAGCATTCCAACTGTTGGGACGTATGCAACTGGTGTGGTAGATGCAGTTATAGATAATGAGACAGGACTGCTAAGTCCGATCGGGGATATAGAAGCTTTAGCGAGCAATATATCATTGCTGTTGAGCAATCAGGAGCTGGCGAGAAATATGGGTTTCGCAGCGAAGCGTTATGTTACCGAGAATTTTAGGTCTGAGGATGTGTGGTGTAGAATTGAGGAGTTTTACTGGGATATGCTCGATGAATCAAACTGGATGAAGTGAAGCATCCCTATATTTGCTCATATTTGGAGGTCTTGGAGTTGAGTCACAATCGTATATATCTCTCTCCCCCTCATCTAGGAGGGGAAGAACTAAGCTTTGTTGAAGATGCATTTGCCTCGAATTGGATTGCTCCTTTGGGTCCACATGTTGAGGCTTTTGAAAACGAAGTAGCACAGTATGTAGGATCAAAGAGTGCCTTGGCCTTATCGTCTGGTACAGCAGCTATTCATTTGGCACTAAAGTACCTTGGTGTTCAAGAAGGAGACTATGTCTTTTGTTCTTCACTGACTTTTGCGGGCAGTTGTAATCCAATCATGTATGAGAAAGCAATACCGGTGTTTATTGATTCTGAACCTGATAGTTGGAACATGTCGCCGGTGGCATTACAGAAAGCATTTGAAGCTTTCGAAAATAGAGGTATAAAACCTAAAACCGTAATCATTGTTAATCTATATGGACAAAGTGCTGATATGGACAAGCTTCTGCCAATCTGCGAGCATTATGGTGTTCCGGTTGTAGAAGATGCGGCAGAATCTTTAGGTGCGATGCATAAGGGGAAAGCGAGTGGTACTTTTGGACACATAGGTATCTTTTCCTTTAATGGGAACAAGATCATTACAACCTCCGGTGGAGGGATGGCCGTTTCAAATGATCTTGATGCTATCAAAAAGATGAAGTTTTGGGCGACCCAAGCAAGAGAACCCGCGCGTCACTATGAGCATAAAGAGGTTGGATATAATTATCGTTTAAGTAATATTCTGGCTGCCATTGGCCGAGGTCAACTAAGGGTGCTTGATGAACGAATTCAACAGAAAAAAAGAGTGTATGAAACCTATAAAAAGGCATTTGCAGGTAACCATGAGATTGAGTTAATGCCCATAGCATCCTATGGTCCACCAAATTACTGGCTTACCGTGATTACTATCGCTGATGAGAGAATCACTCCTGAGGATGTTGTTAAAGCACTAGATGAAAAAGACATAGAATCTCGACCGGTGTGGAAACCTATGCATCTTCAACCTGTATTCCGGGAGTCTGAGTACTATACCCATGATGAGGATGTATCTGCATGTTTGTTCAGCAGGGGTGTATGTTTACCATCAGGGGGTGCCATGACGGAAGAAGAACAACAGCTTGTTGTAGATACTATTAAGGAACTGTTATGAAAAGACTCGTTTCGACAAACGCCAAGTACGATACGTCTAGTCTACCTCGATTACTAAGATGAGCAAGCTTACTTTCATAACGAATTGAGGAAAAGGGTTAAGTCATGAAACCTTATTTGACACTAAAAGGAATACTAGATTGTGTTCTTGCTGTTACTGTATTGCCTATCGTATTGCCTATCATGGCAATAGCAGCTATGGCTATTAAGATAGAAGAACCGGAAGGACCAGTTTTCTTTAATCAGAAGCGTCCAGGAAAAGACGGGAGGATATTTGAGGTTTATAAATTTAGAACTATGAGAATCGAAACCAAGCGAAACGGTAGACAACTATCTGATATAGAAAGAATGACAAAGGTAGGTTCGTTTCTGCGAAAGACAAGTATAGACGAGTTGCCGCAGGTTTTTAACATATTGCTTGGTGAGATGAGTTTCATAGGACCGCGACCTCTTCTTGTTCAGTACCTTAGTCATTATACGCCTGAGCAGATGCGTCGACACAAGGTTCGACCGGGGATCTCTGGTTGGGCTCAAGTTAATGGACGAAACACCATAAGCTGGGAAGAGAAATTTAAACTAGATGTATGGTATGTTGATAACATTAGCTTTTTGCTTGATATGAAGATATTCTTTATGACAATAAGAAATGTCTTTAGTAGAAAAGGCATCAATAACTCGGAGGAGGATACTATGCCCTTGTTTTCAAATGAAAGCAGTTGCAAGGAGCTCCATGAGACTAGGATTAGAACTAGGGTTGAGAGGAAATCTATAGACTGACTATCATCCATAGAGGTATCGAATATCATATATACATAATTGCGACTGCTGCGAAGTGTTCAGGATTATGGTTGCTATAGGTCTTTGTGTGGAAATCGTAAACTGAGAAACCCGGTAGTGAGAGAGCTTATTCAAGGAAAATAGAAAATGGACAACAACGCGAGGGTTTGACGGAATGAATATTAACGTTGTGACTGTGATTGGTGCAAATGGTACGATGGGATGTAGAGTTTCTGGCATATTCGCTTCATTTGGTGATGCCAAGGTATATATGGTATCTCGAGAACTAGAAGCTGCTTATAAAGCCAAGGCTAAAGCGGTGATGTCTGTTAGAGCAGAAGCAATTGCCAGTAACTTAATTCCGAAGACATATTGTGATTTAGAGGAATGTATATCAGAATCTGATTTGGTTTTTGAAAGTGTAGCCGAAGATATCAGTGTCAAAAAGAATGTTTATAAGGGATTTGCTGAATACGTCAGACCGAATGCTATAGTCGCTACAGGCACATCTGGTTTGTCTGTTAATCAACTCAGCGAGTGCTTTGATGAGAAAATCAGACGTCGTTTTGTCGGGATGCATATGTATAATCCACCCTATTATATGACCTTGTGCGAGGTCATACCTTCTAGATACACGGATGCAAGAATTGTAGATGAAATTAAAACATACCTTAAGGATGTTCTTTACAGAGATGTTGTTGAAGTAAAAGATGAACCTGCATTCATGGGTAACAGAATTGGGTTTCAATTTATAAATGAGGCAATGCAGTATGCAGAGGTATACAAAGATAATGGTGGTATTGACTATATAGATTCTATTCTTGGGCCCTTCACAGGCAGAAGCATGCCTCCTCTAGTGACTTCCGACTTTGTCGGGCTAGATGTTCATAAAGCCATAGCGGATAATATCTATCATAATACAAGTGATTACGCGCATAAAAGCTTTGCCATGCCTGAATTTGCACTAGAGTTGATTTTACAGGGCAAGCTTGGCAAGAAATCTGGTTGTGGTCTGTATCAAACAGTGGTGAAAGCTGATGGTAGCAGAATAGTTAATGTCTACGACATAGTTACGGGCGAATATAGAGTTAGGGAACAGTTTGTTTTTCCGTTCGCCAAAGAGATGATACAAGAGTTTAAAGTAGGTAATTATGCACAAGCGTTTCGGAAACTTATCAGCAACCATTCAGTAGAAGCGACTATCTGCATACAGTTTTTAATTAAGTATGTGATTTACGCGATTTCGATATCAAAGTCGATTGGCGAAGATATTCATTCTGCAGATATCGTTATGTCACGTGGTTTTGACTGGGTACCACCGCTGGCTGCCATAGATGCTTTCGGTGGTGTAGAATCATTTAAGAAAATTGCATCCAATAGGCTCTCTAAAGAGTTCCTTTCTAGCATAGACATTGACGATATACTTACCGATATTCCTAGGTCTAGGTGCGACTTTAGACCCTTTTTTAAGGCTAGGTAGGAGGATACGTAGTGAAGAAAGTAGATAGAAACATATATCTTCTTGGAGGAGCACAGACTGATTTTGCACGAAATTGGAGTAAGGAAGGCAAAGGAGTCCTTGCTCTTCTGAAAGAGGTAATTGATGACGGACTGAAGAACATTGGTTTGACCTACGATGATATTAGCCAACTGAATAAGCAATCAAGAATTGCCTGTTTCGTAGGGAACTTCATTGGTGAGTACTACATCAACCAAGGCCATCTTGGAGCACTACTTACAGAAGTACACCCTGCCTTCTACGGTGTTCCATCCGCAAGATATGAAGCTGCTTGTGCATCTGGTTCAGTGGCATTGGATGCTGCCATGACCAAGATTAGAGCAGAAGACTATGATCTTGGTTTGGTGATCGGATGGGAGCTAATGAAGACTGTGGACTCCAAATCCTGCGGTGACTTTTTAGGAAGAGCAGCGTTTTATGAAGATGAAGCAGCTGGAATTGATTTTCCGTTTCCTAAGCTTTTTGGAAAGCTAGCTGATGTGACGATCGACAAGTATAACTTGGATGAAGAACGGTACTTGGACAACTTAGCTAAGATATCTTCAAAGAATTACTCAAATGCTAAGAGGAATCCAAACGCCCAGACCAGAAAGTGGTTCATGAATGAAGCTCAAGCTAAGGCACGAGGTACTGTGACCAACGATATAATAGGCGGTAGGTTGAGTATTTCGGACTGTTCGCAAGTTACGGATGGAGCAGCACTTGTTGCCATAGCCTCAGAAGAGTTTATGGAAGAAAGGTATAAGAGCATTGAGCATCCTGTTGTAGTTAAGGGGTGGGGTCATAGAGTTGCTCCTATGAGATTTGGGAGTAAAATCGAAGCAAGTTCAAATAACGAATACATACTTCCATGGACACGACAAGCTATCCTTGATGCCTATAGAAGGGCAAACATGACCATGGATGACATAGACGTTTTTGAAATCCATGATTGTTTTACATCCAGTGAATATGCTGCGATTTCTGCTTTCGGTATTACGGATCCTGGGTATGAATATAAGGCAATCGAGAGTGGCGAAGTATTCTTTGACGGCGATAAGCCCATTAATCCAAGTGGCGGTCTTATCGGTTGTGGTCACCCAGTTGGTGCAACCGGTGTGAGGATGATACTAGATTCATATAAACAGATCGCTGGTCAGGCAGAGGGTTTACCAATTAACGCATGTTGATAACGGTGCAATGCTTAGTATTGGTGGGAGTGCAACTACAAATGATGTGTTTATTGTCGAAAAGAAATAGGGAAAAATGATGAGTTATGAGGTAGGTTTGAGATTATGATGAAGAAGCTGGTAATAATCGGAGCTGGTGGGTTTGGGCATGAGGTAGCGTGGTTGGTTGAGAGAATCAATAGTATCCAACCCACGTGGGAAATAGTGGGTTATGTTGATGATAATGAAAGCCTACATGGGAGTATTGTTGCTGGATATCCTGTTCTTGGGGATTGTGCTTGGTTAAGAGAACAGGACCGTGAAACAACATATGCTATTTGTGCTATAGGGGCCTCGAAAGCTCGAAAAAAGGTAATAGAGAGGCTCGGCGACATTAGATTTGCAGTGCTTATTGACCCATCGGTGATTCTATCGGAAAGAGTGACTGTCGGGGAAGGTTCGATAATTAGTGCTGGTACTATCATTACGGTTGATATTAGTATTGGGTCACATGTCATTATTAATCTTGATTGCACGATCGGTCATGATGCAGTTATTGAAGATTTTGTAACGTTATATCCTAGTGTAAATGTATCTGGCAATACGGTCCTTGGTGAGTGTGTTGAGATGGGTACTGGGAGTCAAGTAATTCAGGACCTGCGGGTTGGAGATGGGACAATTGTTGGAGCTGGAGCTGTTGTTGTAAAAGAGCTTCCGCGGGAGTGTACTGCAGTTGGATGCCCTGCTAAGCCTATAAAGTTCCATGAGAGTAGTGCGGTTGACTAGAGAAGCATTTATCCAGAGCGGGCGAGCACCTTAAGCACTAAGTGACCAAAAGTAGAAAGACTCAAGAAGTCAACATCCCAGAGCATAATCCTAAAATGGAACCGAAAGAACAATCCGCCGGAACATGAAGGTAAACTTGTGGCAGACTCTCATAGCTATTGAGATCGTGATTATCAGTGCGCACTAACGATCCGATATTGCAACAGCATATTTATGAGTATTGTAATCGTCAGACTGCAAATTTACTATGGCTACAGGTAATATAGGGTGGGGTTGCACTTATGTGTATTTGATAATATAAAAGTGAACCATTTATTGTACAACTTACAATTTAGAAGTGATCCACCTATATACTTATTGGGGATTCGGTGGATCACTTCGGTTTGGTGATTCAGCAATCTCGTTCCAATTCGACGCGGTCTTTTAATCTATATAGGTTACCGTTTATCTGGAATACTCTCAGCTTAGGATTAAGCAAAGATGCAGTGGAATTGAGTATTCCGATCGAATAAGGCCACCTTCACGGAGAAAGAGGGCCACCCTCACGGTCAGATAAGGCCACTGTCACGGACTAGAAGGCCACCCTCTTTGTCACCGTTTTGCTCAAATTATC
>JALNWK010000071.1 GCA_023230925.1 Limnochordia bacterium | reverse complement strand
GTTACATTCTTTGGGGGAAAGGGGGTCCTGTCTCTTCCCCCAGATTTTTCAACCGCCAAAAACAATAGCAATGCCCGACTGGTTTACATTAGGGTCATTTCGAACCCTGTTGCGGAAGTGCTGGATCACTCACTTATAATCTTACCGAAGAGGGGCTGGATCACTCACGACGAAATCTTGCCGAGGGGATGGGTTTTGGGCACAATCAACTCGTCGGGGATATATGATAACGATGTAAGAACAGTACAGACACGCAACTAAATCTCTTGTCCTGGACGAAACAGAAAAGACAACCGCTACCCATCGTAAGTAGGCTATACAGCTAGTAAATAACCATATAAGCGCCACTAAACCTCCTCTCAGACTCAATGCTAGTGTTTTGGGTCCTGATCCGAACGGTGGGGAGAATAGGAATACATTGGTTGTTCACACGATAGCGTAGTCGTTGCCATTGCTGTGTTTCTGACCTGCCAATCCATGCATCCCAGGCCTTAGCCACTGTTCCCCAGCCAATCAGACTACGATTTATGGTAGCCTACGTGCTTCATTGAATCGGCGACAAAACACCGGAAACCAAGATAGTGATACTTATCCATGTACCTGTTCCATTTTTCCTGCTCGTTGGGAAGGATTAGTAGAATAAGGCGTATTGGTCGGTTGAACCAAGATCCTTTTCCCCCGTAGGTAGTAGTTGTGCCGTAGGAGTTAGGTGGGTTGTGGACGATCTTGAGCAGGTAAGGAGGGTATGACATAGGGATAATTCTCGGAGCGAATAGAATTGGCAACCTTAATTTTCCGCATCGAGCGCTCAACATAATCTGGCCAAAAGGTTCACTCGATGGAAACCGATGAAGGTGGTCGGGCTCGGAGTCAAGGACCTCATGCGATACGAGTAGCCTTGCTTGACATGGGTAGACGGTGACTCTATGATTAGACTTAAAGAACCAATGAAGCGGATTACCGACCAAGAAGAGCATTGGGTTTATGTGGCGCATCCCACGGACATTTGTCCTGGGGCATATTCCTCTGGACCGCAAGATCGTCCTCAGATAACAGGAAATGGGTATATAAGCACGTGATTTGCTCCACACTCAGGCCGCTTTTATCATTCCCAAGGCGAGACTTACGCCCTCTGCAAAGGACCTATCTGACAAAAGGTTTGCTCGATTGGTAAAAACAGGCCAACGCGAGATTAAAGTGGAGCTGTTCTGCAGATAATGAAAATCAGGGTTTACCAGGGAGATCAGGTTCTAATATGACAGGAGGTTGACCATGTGGTTCTATTTTCTAATCGGTGGGTTCTTTCTTGCCCTTGGGCTAGCCATACATGTATTTAAATGGTATTTCCTCATTGCAGGCTACAATACTATGCCAAAAGGAAAACAGGTGCATGTGGACACAGAAGGCCTTGGGCGTCTGGTGGGGATATACTCCTATATCAATGGCGGTGTTCTAATTGTGATGGGCATACTGCATGCTTTGGGGTTAAAGCCCGGGGTATCGCCTGTAATTGTCCTTTTTTGCATTTCCACTATATACCTGCTGATCAGGGCTCAAAAATATGATGGAAATCTATATGATCCACATGGAAAACTGCATAAGGGAGCAGTTAGACAACTGGCTGTACCTACTGCCATTGTCGTTGTCACATTAATCTTTGTTGCTGTTCTAATGTTCTTTTCATCCCAGGCAACAAAGGTGACCTTTCTTGAGGAAGGTGTGCAGATCCATGGTATGTACGGTGAGGTCTATCCCTGGAGTTCCATCGAGAGTGTGAAGTTAACGGAAGAATTACCTACTATCAAAATGCGCACCAACGGTTCTGCTCTTGGTCCGAATTTGAAAGGTCATTTCAGGACGACGGAGTTTGGGTCGGTTAAGCTGTTTGTCAACACCCAAAGACCGCCTTTTATCTGTCTTAAGACAGGAGACGGAATTACTATCTTTAACATGAAGAATCCTGATGAAACACAAGCGGTATTTGAGGACATCTTAAGGTTAGTGAGAACCAACAAGAGTAATGAGGCCTCTATTGAAGAGGAATAACTTAAAGCTTCGAATTAGGCGTCCACAGGAAGAAGATTTTTAACTTGGCCTTTCTGTGCCGAAGCGTCCAGATTTCCCCTCACTTGCTGCACCTGGTCGTACTCTGGGCTAGGCAGCATCTAGTCCCTAACTTGGCGAATCGGCGGATTGGTCCTGTACGGGGGCACGTCATGATTTCAGGAATCACTAGGCCTTATTGAACACCGAAATACCCATTTTGCTGCGAGGGCAAGCACCTGTACTCTTTTGCCGAGGAAAAATGCCACCGTGCTCTTCAGTACACTAGAAGGGAGCCTTTAGGATGATTAGAAATGCTGATTTTTTGGGGGGTGGGCAGGGATTACTCAAGGCTACTTTGGCCTCGACAAAGTGCGGCAAGAAAGCAGGACCATCCCGACCCACCGGAAGATAATCGACTTCCTTCAATAGTCCATCTACTCTGTTACAAGCACTCACACCGACGTTCGTAGGAAGCCTTAGCAGCACGAGAACAGGTAACGGTAGATGGGCTTAGGGGTGTGTTTGGCACTCAACATTTCTGGGGAATGGCAGCCTAAAAGTCTCGACCTTCTCTCACGATCCCAGCAAGCGCATGCTTGCTCATTTTGATGCTCAAAACACCTCTTCCGTACCGGCTCTTCGGGCCTTTTCAAAGCCGCTATTGCCCATCTCGATCCGCTTGCTATCGATGTTTCTGTCAGCTTTGACCAAATCCCAAGACTTGGGTGTTTGAGAGATCTCAGGCCCCTTTGATCTCTCCCGAGCGCAACCTGTCTACCGCATCCCCTATCCTGCTCAAACCCTGGAAGAGAATGGACCTAGGAGTTGCTATGTTAATCCGCTGGTATCCCTCGCCCCCTGGGCCAAAGGATACTCCATCATTTAGCCCAACCCGTGCGTGCCCAGACATAAACCGCCTTAAGTAGTCGGGTTCCAATCCAAGACCCCGACAATCAAGCCAAATCACGTAGGTTCCCTCTGTCGGAACAACCTGAATCCCAGGCAGCCGGCAGTCTGCATACTCCTCCATGTATTTGAGGTTACCCTCAATGTACGGCATAAGAGCATCTAACCAAGGGCCACCATAGGTATATGCAGCCTCCAGGGCCGTAAGACCAAACAAATTGGCCCCTCCTAGCCCGGTCATACTAAGAACCTGTTTGAAGCGCTCCCTTAGCTTAGGGTTGGGAATAATCGCCACCGATGTGGACAATCCCGGTATGTTAAAGGTTTTGCTTGGCGCTACAAAGGTAACACAGCTATTGCTGATGTCCTCGTTTAGTGAACCCAATGGGGTATGCCGCGCCCATGAATACACAATGTCGCTATGAATCTCATCGGAGATAATGAGCACCCCATGTTCCATGCACATGCTTGATAAACGTAGTAGCTCTTCTTGGGACCATACCCGACCGACGGGATTTGCGGGACTACACAGCAGTAACACCTTCGCCCCGGAGGCAAGCTTCACTTTGAGGTCATCCCAGTCTATCTCGTAGCGATCTCCCGCCCGTATTAGTTGATTGTTGAGGATCTGGCGTTTATTTTGCTCCACAACCCGGAAAAAAGGGGGATAAACCGGAGACTGGACAATAACCCCATCCCGTTTCTCTGTAAAGGCAAGAACCGCCATCGCTAATCCACAGACTACTCCCGGTGTGGTTACGATCCAATCTGGCTCAATTATCCACCCATGTCGTCGCTCCATCCAACCAATAATTGATTGATAGTATGACATAGAGACACCAGTATAGCCATAGGTTGGATGCGCAGCCCGCCTTTGTATTGCCGCCACTACCTCGGGAGGAGAAGCAAAATCCATATCTGCAACCCACATTGGCAAAACATCGGCACGGCCAAAGACTTCTTCAGTAAAGTCCCACTTCTCGCTACCTGTGTTCCGCCGATCTAACACTTGATCGAAATTATAGTTCATATACCGCACCACCATTTTGAAGCAAGTTTAATAATACCATTAATAATTTACTAGTTCTGCTTATCGCTACAATCTCCTGCTTAGAACGGGGTTAAATGGCCGTATGAAAGTCATTCCGTACCTAAAAGACGCGCTAACCCCCTCCTCCTAGGTATAGGCGGAATAATAATCCGGAACTATGGTTCTGGCCCCGGAGCAACTGCTCCGGGACAAACTTGGGATAGGGTCTTCTTGAAAACAAGGCCCAACAGCTTCAACTCAGGCTAATTCAATGCTTCTATCATACATAACAGGAAAACCTTAGAAGCTTCTAAGGTTTTCCTGTGACTTGATGACTACTTCCTACGAAATCCGGTCCAGGCCTCCCATATATGGTCGGAGGACCTCCGGAATTATTACAGTCCCATCGGCTTGTTGATAGTTCTCGAGGATAGCAGCAACACTTCTTCCTATAGCAACACCGGAACCATTTAGGGTATGCACATATTCCGGTTTTGCACCAGGTTCTCGGCGGAAGCGAATATTCGCACGTCGCGCCTGGAAATCGCGGAAGTTGCTGCAGGAGGAAATCTCGACATAGTTTCCATAGCTGGGCATCCACACCTCAGGATCGTATTTCTTTGCAGCAGCAAAGCCTACATCCCCGGTACACATTTGGTTGATTCTATAGGGAAGCCCTAGAAGCTGCAGAACCTTCTCCACATTAGCCACCAAATTCTCTAGTTCCTCATCGGATTCTTCAGGCAAGACAAACTTAACAAGCTCCACCTTGTTAAACTGATGCTGGCGAACAAGTCCCCGGGTATCCCTTCCGTGGGATCCCGCCTCCGCCCTGAAACAGGCGGAATAGGCTGCATGATACAGAGGCAATTGTTCCCTGTTGAGGATCTCGCCTCGATAAAGGTTTGTAACCGGGACTTCCGCAGTGGGAATAAGGTAGTAGTCTGTTCCTTCTACGTGAAACATATCCTCTGCGAACTTGGGGAGCTGACCAGTCCCCGTCATGCTCTCCGTATTGGCCAGAAACGGGGGGAATACCTCCGTATACCCATGTTCCTGGGTATGAATGTCTAGATAAAAATTTATCAGAGCCCGTTCTAGTCTAGCACCTAGCCCCTTGTACACACTGAACCTAGCCCCTGCTATCTTTGCGCCCCGTTCGAAGTCAATGATACCTAAATTTTCTCCAATATCCCAGTGAGGTTTGGGTTCAAAGGCAAACTCGGTTGGTTTCGACCAGTGTCGAATCACCCGGTTCTCTGTCTCATCCTTACCAATATGCACCGTAGGATGGGGTATATTTGGTATCTGAAGAAGTAACGTGCGTAGTTGTTCATCAATCTCTCGCACTTGTTCATCGTAGGCTTTGATTATTTCCGAGACCTGACGCATTTCCTCAATAACCGCCGACGCATCCTCTTTCTTGCTCTTCATTTTGGCGATTTCCGCGGATACGGTGTTCCGTTTTGCCTTTAAATTCTCGACTTCCTGTAAGGTTTCCCTTCGTAGATTATCTACATGGATTACTTCATCTACGGGACTTGTATCTAGACCTCGGTCTTTTAGTGCCTTTCGAACCACATCCGGTTGATCACGAAATAGTCTAATGTCTAGCATAGTATAACCTCCTTAAACAAATACAAAAGCCCTTCGTCCTCAATTTCCTTGAGGACGAAGGGCTTTTCCCTCCGCGTTGCCACCTCGATTGGATGCGAGCATCCCTCTCGTGCAGCTATAACCGGCTTACCGGGAAGGCTTCATTCACCATCCGCTTCGAGGTGGATTGGGGTTGCGTCGATACCGATTCTCACCACCCACCAGCTCTCTGCAATCTACACAACCTTACTAGTCCTCGCCACGCGTTTATACGATCATTATGCCTCTTCGCCACATTTTTTAAGCAGTGCCTGCCATCGCTTATCAACATCGGCTTGGATTTCGGCCGCCATTGCCTCATCCTTCACCACATGTCGGAAACGGTTTTGCATCTTCATATATTCTATGACGGGCAGTTTCTCTTTGGGCTTGTAGGTTAGTTTCCACTCACCGTTTTCTACTTCATACAACGGATAAATGCAACAATCTACTCCCTTTTGTGCCACCTCGATTGTCTTGTCCGGAGTATATCCCCAGCCAAGACGGCATGGAGTAAGCACATTCAGGAAGGTCGGTCCCTGGGTATTAAGGGCCTTTTCCGCCTTCTTAGATAGATCCCGCCAATCACTAATGGACGACTGAGCTACATAGGGCACTCCATGGGCGGCAATAATCCCTGTCAGATCCTTTTTCAGCTGGGTCTTCCCATCGGAAACCTTGCCCGTAGGAGTGGTCGTTGTGTTGGCACCCCTGGGAGTTGAGCTTGAACGCTGAATACCTGTGTTCATGTATGCCTCATTGTCATAGCACACATACAGGATATTATGACCCCGCTCCATGGCTCCGGAAAGGGACTGCAAACCTATATCATAGGTGCCTCCGTCTCCGCCAAAGGCTACGAACTTAATGTCCTTATCAATCTTACCTCTTCTTACGAGGTTATTATAGGCGGCCTCAATACCACTGATAGTAGCCGCCGCGTTCTCAAACGCGCTGTGCATCCAAGGCACATTCCATGCTGTATACGGGTAAATACTGGTTGTAACTTCCATACAGCCTGTGGCGTTAGCCACTACAACTGGTGTCTCAGTTGACTTTAACACCGTCTTTATCACTAACGGGAAGGCACACCCCGCGCAAGCCCTTTGACCTCCGGTAATCGGGTCGGGCCTTTCCGCCAATTGTTTCAAAGTAGCCATTTCGTTCCCCCCTTGCTATTCACGTACACCAACGTAGTACAGGGACTGCTCAACAACACCGGTTTGAGCTGCCTGCTGTACCTTTTCGGCAACAAACTTAATTTCCGCTACTCCTGTATCCCTTCCACCAAGACCGTAAACGAAACTCACTGCCAAGGGCCGCTGATCTGCTTGGTACAACGCAGCCTTAGTCTCAGCAGCTAGGGGTCCTCCCTGGGTGGAGAAGCTATCGGCACGATCCATAATACCTACTGCTTTTAGGCCTTTTAGGGCATTGCATAGTTCCTCAGCAGGGAATGGTCGGAACACTCGGGGTTTCAGAAGACCAATCTTGACACCTTGTCCCCGCAATTCATCTACCACATCTTTAGCAGTTCCAGCTGCAGAATTCATCACCACAAGACCGATCTCTGCATCCTCTAGGCGATACTCTTCAAAATATCCGTAGTATCGACCGGTCAAATCCCCATACTCCTTACCAATCTGCTCGATAACTGCCTTGGCCTTTTCCATAGCATCGGATTGCTGTCTTTTGAACTCAAAGTAGTAGTCCTGTAGAGCCAGCGGACCAACGGTAATGGGATTATCCACATCCAGCAGAGGATTTTTCGCCTTATATTCCCCGACGAAGTTCGTTACCACTTCATCATCCAAGACCTTCAGGATTTCCATACCGTGACTGGTAATAAAACCGTCCATATTAACCATCACCGGCAACATG
Source organism: Limnochordia bacterium (assembly GCA_023230925.1). NCBI lineage: Bacteria > Bacillati > Bacillota > Limnochordia > Limnochordia bacterium. The sequence continues at coordinate 3,149 of JALNWK010000071.1, read as the reverse complement.
ACATCGGGATGCTCTGCAATCCGAATGGCTTGAATCATGTTATCATACATTTCCTGAGCATTCTCTGAGAAAAGCTGGATCCACCCAGCATCCCTTGCACCCATAGCATCACTGTGATCACAGTGAATGTTAATTGGTGCACTCAGGGCACGGTTAACAAGAGGCATTACGATCGGAAGTCTGGTACCTGCGGCAATATATAGCATCTCCCACATCAGTGCCAGACCATTCGCCGAAGTGGCTGTCATTGCCCTCGCCCCGGCTGCCGATGCTGCAATAGTAGCACTCATCGCACTGTGCTCGCTTTCCACGGGCACAAACTCTGTATCCACAAGACCGTCCGAAACAAAGGTAGAAAAAATCTGTACAATCTCTGTCTGCGGTGTAATCGGGTAAGCAGCAACAACGTTGGGATGAATCTGACGCATCGCCATTGCTGCTGCCTCATTTCCGGTGGCCGCAATACGTTTTTGTATTTTTTCGGCAGAAGCCGTCTTAGTAGTCATTAGGTCTCTCCCTCCCATCAGTTGCTAGTCTTCCCGGTGTTTGCTTTCAGGTTCCATATGCAAGGCCTGTACCTTTGGGGGACATACGCTAACACAAACACCGCAGCCCTTGCAATGATCATAATCTATACCAACAATTTTGCCGTCCTTAACAAAAAACGACATGTCAGGGCAATGGACAACACAACGCATGCAATTGATGCACTTGTCATTATTCCAGATCGGGCGTTCCGTCCGCCAGTCGCCTGTCTCAAACTCCGCCGCCGAACCTGGCTTTAGGATCAACCCACCAATAGGAATGGACTTCCAGCCTGGCTTAGTGTCTTTTTTTCCGGCCATCAGTCTTTCACCTCCTGGTAAGCCCGGGTGATCGCTTCCATGTTTCCATCAATAATCTCTGGCTTATTCCTGAACTTCTTCTCTAGTTTCCGCCTAGTATCCTCTAAAAGATCCTCTAATGACAACATATTGGTTACCCGCACCAATGCACCAAGCATTGGCGTGTTCGGAATAGCCCGCTTGATCGTCTCCAAAGAGATCTTATTAGCATTAATTACGTAGACATCCTGTTTGTCCGAAACCCCTAGTTTCTTGCGCATGTCTTCAATGCTCATGTCTGTGTTAACCAAGAAGACTCCATCGTCTCCAACACCATCGAGCACATCAACACTACTGCCGATTAACGTAGGATCTAAGATTACTACATACTTTGGGTTGGTCACACTACAGTTCAGACGAATAGGTTCATCACTCAACCTGTTGTATGATGTAACAGGAGCACCCATCCGTTCGGGACCGTACTCTGGAAATGCTTGGATATACTTACCCGCAGCAGCGGCTGCCTCACCAAGCAAAATCGATGCAGTCTTGGCACCCTGACCTCCCCGGCCATGCCAACGAATCTCTAGCATCTCTGCCAATTTTGCTCTCCTCCTTTGTTGAATCAGAAAATTGAAGACGCGTCAACACTACGACGCATACCCTAGTATTATTACTTGAAGGGGCGCCTCTTTTGAGTCCTATGCCTTTGATCTGTTTTTCACTAATTGGTTGATCCTGAGGCACAATACCTCTATTTAAGTTCATCCCCTCACATCGTAATTCCTGCTTAGACAGACTCTACCGTTTGTAGTTCTGAGTAGAGAGGAAATTTACCTGTCAAGGCTAATACCTCTGTTTTGATGTCATCGCTTGCGTGTTCTTTGCTTAGGGTTCTACTAATTAGGTCTGCAATGACATGCATTTCCCTCTCGCCCATTCCTCTGGTGGTCACAGCCGGTGTCCCCAAGCGAATCCCGCTGGTTACAAAGGGACTTTGAGAATCAAAGGGAATCGTGTTCTTATTCACAGTGATCCCGACCGCATCCAGAAGCGACTCCGCTTCCTTCCCCGTTAGGCCCTTATTCCGAAGATCAACTAGGATCAGGTGGTTATCTGTGCCACCAGAGACAATGCGAAAACCCTGATCCAAAAGTCCCTGAGCCAACGCCTTCGCGTTAGCAACTACAGAACGCTGATACTCCTTAAACTCAGGAGTAGAGGCTTCCTTCAAAGCCACAGCTTTTGCGGCTATTACGTGCATTAAGGGGCCCCCTTGGATCCCAGGAAAGATAGACTTGTCCACCGCCTGTGCGTATTTGCCCTTGCACAGAATCATACCCCCCCGGGGACCCCGCAGGGTCTTGTGGGTGGTGGTAGTCACAAAATCCGCATATGGTACAGGGTTTGGGTGCATCCCAGTTGCGACTAACCCAGCTATGTGAGCCATATCCACCATCAGAAGACTCTCAGCTTTATCACAAATCTCCCGTAACCGGGCAAAGTCTATCACCCGAGGATAGGCACTAGCACCAGCAATAACTAACTTTGGTCTATGCTCCAAAGCAAGTTGCTGTATTGCATCATAATCTATGAGTTCGGTGTCTTCTGCTACACCGTAGCTCACTACATTAAACCACTTACCAGAAAAATTCACCGGGCTACCGTGGGTCAAATGGCCACCATGGGAAAGGTTCATTCCTAGGATGGTATCTCCCGGATCGCACACGGCAAAGTAAACCGCCATATTTGCCTGTGCCCCACTGTGAGGCTGCACATTCGCATGCTCTGCGCCAAACAATTCCTTCGCCCGATCGATCGCCAATTGCTCGACAACATCTACATGTTCGCAACCACCGTAGTAGCGACGATTTGGATATCCCTCGGCGTACTTATTTGTAAGCACAGAACCCTGAGCTTGCATCACGGCTAGGCTAGTAAAATTCTCCGAGGCAATAAGCTCAATCTTATCTCTCTGCCGTTTAAGTTCTAACTGTATCGCCTTGTCGACCTCGGGGTCAACTTGTTGTATCCACTGAAACATCGGGTATACTCCTTTCCCACCGCCCCTCAATACAAAAACGTCCCCCAGTGGGACATTTTGGGTCCCGGTTGCGGCTCACTTATGCCTGAATCTTTGGCCCTAAGGCCGATCTAAGTATAGCATAAATAACGGAAAACAGGCAACCTAAACAAAAGCGTCCCCAGCACTTCCGCAACAGGGTTCGAAATGACCCTAATGTAAACCAGTCGGGCATTCCTATTGTTTTTGGCGGTTGAAAAATCTGGGGGAAGAGACAGGACCCCCTTTCCCCCAAAGAATGT
>JALNWK010000070.1 GCA_023230925.1 Limnochordia bacterium | reverse complement strand
TCTGAATAACTACGGGGTTCTCGGTGTCATCTCTTTTTCCTTCCTCTATATGAAAAGAATGGTTATTCTTTCGTCATTTACATATTCCTGATTTACTCCCCCCAATATCTAAATACGCCCAATGGAAATAGGTGCAATTATCGGTCTGAAAAACTTGACCATCTCTAGCAACCTTGATTAAATCAAATTGGTGTTACATGTGTGTTTGGCAATCGAGGATTTTGGCAAATGGCAGCCAGAAAGGTCTAGAGCCTTCGGCGCGATCTACGTCTTACATCAATGTTCTTTGCTCACCATTCCTGGAAAACGATTATGCTCCCGACACCGCCTCTGCGTTAATACCGCGACTAGCTGGTGGTTGCTTTAACCGATCGCTTGGCCCGGTCTAGGGCAAGGATATGCGAGTGATGGATAAGTCTTCGAAAAGAGTGGCAGTTAATCTATCATCGCCAATCACCTTGTTCCAATCACCGAGGTTAGGGTGGAATAATGATCATACTTTACCGCTTGTACTGTTGGAAACCACTGCTAACAGACTCTCGGTCGTTTCATTAGAGAACGGGATATAGCCGATCTCATCCTAAATAAGCAGATCTCATTCTGAAGTTGTCAAGACATCGCCGAGAAGACACATATACACCACGCCGAAAATGATTGCTGGAGAATGGATGATTCCCAAGCTGTTGATCCGCCGGTAGGGGTTAGGCACGGTGCGACGGTCGACCGGGAGCCTTTTCAGGAACATGGAGCGAAAGACGATGGAAATCCCGGCGAGCTATCCCGGAATCAAGACCGAAGGGCAGTAAAAAACAGTGTTGCCATGTTGGACTTTAGGTATCGGTTGTTGTTACAAAAATATGGATAGACGACTCCGAACCCCACTCCAATAATCTGCGGTCTCCTTTACATAGTCATATACAGCGGTGAAGGTTGAAGACACAGAGATAACCGCTGGACACTTCCGACAAAACTTACGGAACTGCTGCCTGTCCCCGATTTTTCGCTTTCCTGTTCTTCTTTAAACTCTGTCGCAAGCTCTGCATTAGTGTTAAACCACACTGAACTGCTCCAAGCTACTTTGTGGATTCAGCCCGAGATTCCCGTCGGAGAGATGACTGTTGCGGTCAATGAGGAACAGATGCCGGTCCGTCTGGGTCTTGGGATCGAGGAGCCGGGGACATTTTGGGGTGGTGACCGGAGCAGGAACAGCAAAAGTGTCACGGCTACTCAGTTGGCTCCTGACTACTACGGCTAGCTAAGTATACCGGAGATGATCTCTTTGAGATCCCTGCCCGCAATGGTGTGATCGGTAGGTTTGCCAACTACCCCGGGTATTATTACAATCAATTTACGGTCCATCAGATGAAAGCAGTGCGAAGAACCTGCTCTATCTAGCCCTTTTATACTCAACTGTGATCATGTCTACCCTTCTTGCTGCCGCTCCCCGGACTCATATGACAAAAAGGGGGCAGGTGTCTAAGAATACCAGGAACGGGTTTGCACGAAGAGGTCGGATCATTGTCAGTTACTTGCTGATATGCTAACTTAGTTGTGAGACAGATTCAGGAAGATAATGTAGCCTTTATGATCTACCATCCATAGTGATATAGGAGTGATCTAGGCATGGAAATACCCATTACTGATCCAAAAAAGTGGTGCAAAATCGCTCGCAGGTTATCCGGAGAGGAACGCCACGCATTTATTAGGGACACCTTTGCACAAGAGTTGCCACAGGAATTCAAGGAGGGCATTGATGTGGGTTGGTTCCTTGATGATCTCGGTTGGCTGGAGGACCAGGGAAGATACGAAGAGGTCTTAGATTTTGCCTCCCTAGTATATGAAATCAATGCTGATATGTTGGAGGACTCATTTTACTATGTAGATGCCCACGTGATCGATATAAAACTATTTCAAGGCCGGTGTAGCTCCGAGGATTTAGTGCGGCTGTTTGCCAATCCGGTAGATTCTATAGACCATCTGATTCCTATCTTCGATAAACTGGTTTTTTATGGACATCTGGATATGATGATGGATGTAATAGAGCACTGCTATGAAAAGGTGAAAAATGACGATAAGTTGGTCGGCAGAGCAGAATCAGATTTTGGAGAAGCTGCTTTTATGCTGAAATTTCAACAGGTCTATGAACAGACTAAAGCGGGACAAGCAGTGGATACAGAGGAGATTGTGGCCTACTTAGGTTCCTATGATTATAAGTTCACCTCTGAGGAGGTTGAGGATATAATTGCACAGCTTTGCACGGAGTTAGCCGATACGGGTTTTGCCGTAGATGAGGTGGTGACACAGGAAGATATCCTGTGTTTGAGCATGCTGTTCCCTAAGTACCTCTATGCACAAACAGGACTCAATTTCCAGATCGGTAGTATCCTGTGGTATGCAGTTATGGACATGTGTCCCCTTGCTGATTCAATAGCAGAGGAGTCCATCACCTTTGGGGAATTGTTCGCTGCAGACAGCGAGGCATTCCAGGCCTACATCTATGATAGATTAGATCTCATCTCGAACAAGAAGCCTCATGCGGTGGGAGTTTTATGGGGACTGCCCTATTTTTATGACTTTCTGTTGACACATGAATTGATATCCGAAGAGTTACATACGCGCATATTGAAGATGGTCGAGGGGATGAAGAGTGAGGTCATCAAATTCCGGGTGGACGAGCTTTGGAAATATGATTATGTTCATGTTTGGCCCGCTCCGAAGAGCGTGAACCCTGCGCGATTTGCACGGGAGGCCCAGTTGTTTGGCAGGACCTTTTCCGAGCATATTGATGTTGATGAATTGGTGGAAGTTGGATTTATTCCTACAAAAGAACGGTAAAGTCGGTAAAGCGGATGGGACGTGGCAACCCTGTCCATGCGGTAGCGCTCTTGATCATCGCATTGTACATTAGATTAGATAAGGTCATCTTCAGCCATTAAAACGAAACGGGCGTGGTAAGGCAACTTGCACGGGATGATAAGGCCACTCGATATTGCCGCTTCCCGGGCTAAGGTGAATTTATCAGTTGTGGGTCTATGTCCGCATGGTAGATATTCCGACTCAGATGATAGCAAAGGGCAGAAGTCTAAGAATACCAGGATAGGGCTTGCACGACGAGCTCGGAAGTATTATCAGTCACTCGCTGATATGCTAACCTAGTTGTGAGACAGATTCAGGTAGATAGTATAGCCTTTATGATTGACCCTCATAGTGTTCTAGGAGTGATTAGGCATGGAAATACCCATTACTGATCCAGAAAAGTGGTGCAAAATAGCTCGCGGGTTATCCGAGGAGGAGCTTCACGCATTTATTAAGGACACCTTTACGCAAGAGTTGCCGAAGGAATTCAAGGAGAGCATTGATGCGGATTGGATCCTGGAGGAAATTGGTTGGCTGGAAGACCAGAGAAGACACGCAGAGGTCTTAGAGTTTGCCTCCTTACTATATGAACTCAATGCTGATATGCTGGATGACTCATTCTACTATGTAGATGCCCGCGTGAACGATATAAAACTATTTCAAGGCCGGTGTACTTCCGAGGACTTAGTGCGGCTGTTTGCCAATCCGGCAGATTCTATAGACCAGTTAGTTCCTATTTTCGATAAACTGGCTTTCTATGGACATCTGGATATGGTAACGGATGTAATAGAGCACTGCTATGAAAAGGTGAAAAATAGCGATTGGTTGATCGGCAGAGCAGAATCACATTTTGGGCAAGCTGCCTTTATGCTGAAGCTGCAACAGATCTATGAAAAGAGTAAAGCAGGACAAGCGGTGGATAAAGAGGAGATTATGGCCTACTTAGGCTCCTATGATTATGAGATCCCTGCCGGGGAACTCGAGGGGATAATTGGCCAGCTTTCCATGGAGTCTACTGATGTGGGTTTTGCTGCTGATGAGCTGGTGACAGAGGAGGCTCTCCTTCGTTTGAGCGTGCTGTTCCCTAAGGACCTCTATGCACAAACAGGACTTAATTTCCAGATTGGGAGTATCCTGTGGTACGCGGCTATGGACATATGTCCTCTTGTTGATTTAATAACAGAGAAGCCAATCACCTTCGGGGAATTGTTCGCCGTAGATGGCGAGGCATTACAGAACTACGTGTATAGTAGATTTGGTTTCCTCTCGAACCAGAAGCCCCGTGCGGCGGGGGCTTTATGGGGACTACCCTATGTTTATGACTTCCTGCTGGCACATGAACTGATATCCGAAGAGTTACATACGCGCATATTAGAACAGGTCGAGGGGATGAAGGGTGATGTCATCAAAGCTCGGGTGGGGGAGCTTTGGAAATATGATTATGTTCATGCTTGGCCTGCTCCAAAGAGCGTGGACCCTGCACTATTTGCACGGGAGGCTCAGTTGTTTCGTAGGAGTTTTTCTGAACGTATTGGTGTTAAGGAATTGGTAGCAGGGGGATTTATCGCTGCTGAAAAGCCGGTAAAGTCAGTAAAGCGGGTGGGACGTAACGCACCCTGTCCCTGCGGTAGCGGCAAGAAATACAAGAAGTGTTGCTTAAATGCCTAGCAAACCGGTACGGTAAATCCACCGAATATGTTATCTCTTATTGATGGATAGGACATGGGTGCTCTTCTTGAGTCCCATAGACATGCTACCCTTTGAGGACGGAGGGAAAATGAGAGACGTAAAAGAATAGGACAGTTGCGGCCAAGTGGTCGTTAGCAGTAAGGCGCTTCGACCTCCGCAGACATCAGTTTGAGTCCGCTCATTGGGGGGATGGAGCCTGGCATGTAAGGAATAGCCCCTGGGTCGAGAAGTTGTTAGGGGACCGATGTAGAAGGAGGAGACTAGCGGGGAGTCTGGGGATAATACCAACGTCTACCTGCGGGTAATATGGCTCGCTATCATCTACATCAGAGCTTTAAAATACTCTATGTTGATGAAGGCTATGGCCGGTTTCAAATGAATCAACAATGTGTGGCGCTAAAACCCGGAAGCTTGGTAATCCTCGACGCCCATTTTCCCCATGTTACAGAGGTGGATCAGGGAACAGGACTACAGCGGACAGTATGCATTCTAGCCGGGGGACCTTGCCCACCAATGCCGACGGTATCGAGATATTATTCCCATGGATCACCAAACAGGGTTTTCGTACCATGGTATGCTCTGCGGGATATATTGAAAACTGGCCGAATAAGCTGATGGATAGCGGGCAGCAGGACCTTGACCGAGTTGCTAAATTGATGACCTCCCATTTGTTTTCGCTGAGCCTTTTGGAAATTGGATGCTTAGGGGGGGCAGTGAAGACGATCCGCAAGGCACCACGAGTCAGCTCAGCTTGGTTTTTCATTGTATCAGTCACATCGACGAGAATCAATCTTGGAAGATGAAGGCTACAGCCAAAACGAGTTTCAGACCTTCTTGGATGCTTATACTGAGGTAAGCAAGTATATGCCTACTACAATAACGACGTAGACATGGTAGCCTAAACTACGAAAGCCTTCGACAGTATCACCAAGCATTCATGAGCAATTCTATAAGAAGGACAGCCATATAGCATAATGTCCGAATTTAGGGAGTCAAGCTGCCGTCAAATTTGAGGTGTTGTCTCCCCAGAATCTGCTCAACTGCACATGACAAGTAATATAGTTAAAGAGGTGCTGAACATGAAAGCAAGTGAAGCAAGACTACTGGACTTTATAAAAAAGTCTCCCCAATTCGTTATCCCCATCTATCAACGAGCTTACAGCTGGACGACTCGGGAGTGTCAGAGGCTCTGGGACGATGTTCTGCAGTCTGGCGAAGACGACGCCACCATGGCGCACTTCTTGGGCTCTATTGTTTATGTGGAAAGGGGGCTATACCAAGTGTCAAACCAGGATCCCCTGTTAGTTATCGATGGTCAACAGAGGTTAACCACTGTCTCTATCCTGATTGAAGCTCTTGCACGAGTCCTTGGTGATAATGAACCGGTTGACGGCTTTTCGGCTGTTAAGCTTCGCAATTACTACCTGCTCAACCCCTATGAATCAGGTGAGCGTCGATTCAAACTCCTTTTGGGCGAGACTGATCGAGAATCACTGGTAGCCTTAGTGGAACAACAACCTTTTCCGCGGAATTACTCAAAGCGAATAAAGGAATGCTTCGACTTCTTCAATCAGAAACTCGATAGAGAAAGGGACAATCTTACAACAGTGTGTAAAGGGTTGGCCAAGCTCGTTATAGTGGATATCTCATTGGACCGAACTCAAGACAAGCCGCAACTCATTTTCGAAAGCCTAAACTCTACAGGGAAGGAACTAACCCAAGCTGACCTTATTCGTAATTATGTGCTCATGGATTTAGAACCCGAACTCCAAGCAGTTATGTATAATAACTATTGGCGACGCATGGAACTAGATTTCGGGCAAGAAGCATATGCTGAGCACTTTGATGGCTTTATCCGACACTACCTCACCGTACGAACAGGTGAGATTCCCAAGGTTAGAGGTGTATATGACGCTTTTAAACGTTATGCCCATTCCCAAGTAATACAAGTTGGACTGGAGCCTTTGCTCAAGGATATTCGTACCTTTGCAGAATATTACTGCTCAATAGCCTTTGGGAAAGAGACAGATCTTGAATTACGCCAGACGTTCAGTCATATACGGGAATTGAAAGTTGATGTTGCCTATCCTTTTTTGTTGGAGCTATACGATGATTATGTTGGAGGCAAGTTGACGAAAGAGGATTTTCTTACCGCAGTGCGATTAGTGGAAAGCTACGTATTCCGTCGAGCAATTTGTGCGATACCAACCAATTCGATGAACAAGACCTTCGCATCCTTCCTCAGGGGAATCGATAAGACACGGTATCTCGAGAGTGTAAAAGCACACTTCCTTATGCTTCCCTCTTATAGACGGTTTCCTACTGACGAGGAATTTCGACGGGACTTGAAAACTCGCGATCTGTATAACTTCCGTAATCGAAGCTATTGCCTGCGACGCTTGGAGAACTTTCAGAGAAAAGAGGCTGTGGCTGTCGATGAGTATACGATCGAGCACATCATGCCCCAAAACGAGAACTTGTCCGCTGCTTGGCGAGCCATGCTGGGAGAAGACTGGAAAGATGTCCAGGAGAAATGGGTACACACCCTGGGAAACCTTACCCTAACCGGGTACAATTCGGAATACAGTGACCGTCCCTTCATTGAGAAACGTGATATGGTTGGTGGATTCGGGGAAAGCCCTTTGCGCCTCAACCAAATGTTAAGAACACTTGATACGTGGAATGAAGAGACTATAGTCGCTAGGGCAAAAGAGTTGATTGATATTGCTATGGAGGTTTGGCCAGCTCCTCAGCTTTCGCCCGGTGTGCTAGAGTTGTACAGGCCGCAACCTCGACCCAACGAATACTCTATACGTAATCATCCGTCTATCGATACTGGGCCGATGGCCGAGGTATTTCAGGCCTTGCGAAAAGAGATCTTCGCCTTGAACCCGTGCGTGACCGAAGAATACTTGAAATTGTACGTGGCCTATAAAGCGGAGACCAATTTCGTTGACGTTATTCCGCAAAGGAAACGACCGCGCTTGACTCTAAACATGCCTTATTCGGAGATTAATGATCCTAAAGGTATCTGCAGGAATGTAACAGGACTGGGGCGTTGGGGAAATGGCGACGTAGAAGTTGTCTTGACCTCACTTGAGGAATTACCTTATATCATGGGGCTAATTCGCCAATCCCTGGAGCGGCAAATGGGTAACGAAGGCTATTAGTTTTGGTGTAGCGATTATACGTTCTTGGTACTCCCGTATGTACCAAGAACGCATAATCGCTTGATGAGTACGTCAAACGGGTTACATAAAAGCTTATACGGTCTGAGTGCCAAAGTGACGACAGAGGGCATGTTGGTTTCCTAGTTTCACATGGGAGAGGCATGCTAATTATCTTGACTGTGCTGGTTGACGCGAGCTTCCGGGTCAAACCTAAGTGGAGTGGATGATAATACAGCAGGCCTGTGGCTAGGTCCCATTCGTAGGTGCACGTCTGGACCTGCCTTTTGACAAGCTTGCCGACAGATACCATATTGCAGGCTGCTGGAAGACATGTTGGATCGCAATAACCTGAATGTAGTATTCGAACGGGTTCCACTTAATAGAGGGAGCCAAGGCGTTGATGGACACTTAAGAGGTTCTAAGAGAGGTTCGGCTTTGTCCCTATTCTGTCTCCAAATAGCTAAGACGTGTATTCCGGTCATTTCGATCACTGAATATGCTTCAACCCGATCACCGATTCCGGTTCATGTCGATCAGTGATTCCATGTTCATCCTACAGTTCTTCGCTAGCTGGCAAGTGAACCTCACAGACAGACTACGTACGCCTTACGAGCCCGTCCCACGTTTTTTAGTTCGATAGACGAAGACTAGCTGTAGTTGGACAAGAATAAGACTAATGCTCAGCTTGACGGCAGGTTTCTCATGACATGGTTTCTGTTGCGGATGCCCAACCAACACGCGTATGCGATAGACAGTGTTCTTCCTGCGATTACATTATGCCCATCGCCTGGTGTTGGTTTTCAGGGCCGAAGGCTATGATTTCTATTGGCCTGTAATTGGCACTACTAGCGACATAAAGCTCCCATTGGCTCTGGTAACTTAGCGGTATCCATTCCCTTTATGTTACAGAAATGGTCGAAGAATCGTTTGGCCAGAACTGCATCCTTCGTATTCGCTTTCACTGTTACCAAGTCTTTCAAGATTTGAGCAGCTTGAAGATCTGCCAAGTAACGATGCAATCCAGAACCCCACTGCGTCAATTCTGGACGACTTCGATTGAAGTAGTACTTCCAGAATTTCATCTTGGGGGTTTCTCTTGGAGAGAGCTGGATCCTGAATTCTGAATTGGTAGTAACGTATCCTACCTGACGATCATCTCCTTTAGAGCATTCATCGACAAGGAAAACTGCAAAAATGAAGCGGTCTTTTTCCTCCGAATGGGGCGATCGTGTTGTTAACACGGCAATACTATTAGACCTAACTTCTTTAAGGCGCAGGGGTTTACCCTTGTTCTTGCCTGTGCGAACCGTTCCGCCCAGAGCGCGCCAGTCTCGAAGCATCTGGCTTTCATAGCAGACGTAACCTTCGCCTTCTTCTCCCATGAAGCTCTCCAACTGTTGCCGATTAAGCAAACCTTGCAGGTACTGTTTACAACGGCTATCCTGAGAACTACACCATGCATATTCCGCTTTGTCGATGTTGTAACGGATTTGGGTATCAGAACAGACCCCATAGAAGCCGACCTGCTCGGACGATCTTCCACCATCACAGTAATTACATCTGAACGCGATGTTAGAACATGGTATCTTGCGTCTCCTTGTTCTTGTCCGTTTGGGCGGTCGTGAGGTTACTAGGATGTGTTGCTTTTGAGCTTTGATCTCCTTTAACCGATTTCTCTTTCTCTCTTCCTTCTCCGTGATAAGCTTCCGAATCTCCGCTAAAATCGTAGAATCAGCGGTTGTCATAAAAGATTTGAAGACATCAGGGAAAACGAACCTCTTCCGTCCCACATCGTTAAAGGTGACAATAATATAAGATCCATCTTGTTGAGTGACGATTCCGGAGCCAAATGATTGATGCATAACCTGTAAGTTTACAACGTCAATCATTTACTCACCTCCTGTATCAGTATGGGGCTCTCAAGGAAACTCTAAATCTGCATATAGAGTAATACTCTAGTTATTTTCTATTTCACTTTTCTCGACAGTTCATAAACAGTATTTGGCGATTTAGGCCTATCTTCATTAGGATTTCTTGCCTGGACGTCTCTACTACCGTCTTCTCCGTGACTTGCATGATTCTATCCTCCTGAGTATCCTTCATAACTTGGTATCTCTATTGAGTTAAGGTTGTAAACAGCTCAAGCTCATGATCTAGTTCTAATACAAGGTACCATTGCCTTCAAAGATCATATTTCTCGATTACAGGAATGCGATACTACGGAACCAAGAATTCATTTACCTGTTTGCCGAACAAGCGTTCCTGTCGGTTTTGTTTCTAATAATTCTTGACCTAATGTTCAATTGGCTTATGAAGTTATCAAGGTATTTACTGCCTTTCATTAGTAACCCATCTATTCTCTGAAAGATCTCAGTATGCTCTCTTTTGAAACTACCGTATATGACCTGCACTAATTCACTGATAACCAACCTTTCCTAATAGGTACGTCTACAAAACAATGTAGAGTAACTTATTTTTGGGGCTGTTCTTTTAATAACACCAAACAGTTTTCACATGGAGCCGCTTTGCGGGAACGCTACTCCAGTCCTCACATCCGGTGTTTCCAACAACCCGTTCCTAGTTACGACGGCGGTCGGCAACTCATCACGTAACGCACTGTAATGTTTTGTTTGCTCCGGTTGTTGGAGGATTGGGGGCAAGCAACATGTTTATACACGATTACTAGGCAATGAGTTATGGTTGGATAGCATTTACAGGTGAACCCAACAGGCAACCTGGGTACATGCTGGCTGGCAATACTGTCTTGATAGGATTGACACCATGAGTCTTCCAAGAGGACTAAATAACAGGTCCTGAAGGTTCGCCGTGGGCCCCAACGTACTAGCTTCCAAAGGATAACTGTGGATGGCAGGCGAAAAACCTCTTTAGCCAGGTTTTTTGTATACGAGATTGAGACAGTGCTTTGCACAGAGGTTGATCACAACATTACATCAAAAAAGCTTATCCTGGTAGCATTAGCCGCACAACCACACATCCTTATTATACAGCACTTCAGCACTCTTCTGCAACTATGATTAGAAAGTTGGCAGCACTTCCGCAACAGGGTTCGAAATGACCCTAATGTAAACCAGTCGGGCATTCCTATTGTTTTTGGCGGTTGAAAAATCTGGGGGAAGAGACAGGACCCCCTTTCCCCCAAAGAATG
>JALNWK010000069.1 GCA_023230925.1 Limnochordia bacterium | reverse complement strand
GCTCCCATACCTTACTTTTTATGTTCCACAATCTAGTTTGGCCATGATTTGCTTTCTGGCGTACATTTCTTTACCCACTAATCAATTGCCAGACTGCAGAACCAAGCACATCGCAAATAGCTCCTCCTTATTTCCCTGTTGATCGACCTTAAAAAGTTTATCACCGGTACCACCACCCCAAACACCGGCATAGATCGTACCTACGGCATCGATTATGGGACACCGCACCTCTCCACCTAATTCAGCCGCCCCATTTATTCCCCAATCAGTGTCTCTTTGCCAACCAGCTTCAGCCTTCTTTAGCTTTACTACACCAGCTGTACCACTGCGCTCCGCCAGGTACAGGTTTCCTTCCCCGTCCACCAATACCCCCTCGCACTTGGACACTCCAAGACCTCGAATGTCGTGAATGGCGACCAACTTCAAGTCTGCGGTGAATTCATATACTTCAAGATCGTCACTGGCAGGAACCCATACCCGGTCATCGGTGGCCACAAAAACAGCTTTACCGCATGCTTTCGGGTTTATACTCCCTATGCTAGTCGTCTGGGTAATGAGGGGAGTCTTACCCGACAAGTCAATGAGAACAACGTTTCTTTCTTGGATACCAGTCACATAAAGACCTTGCTCATCGTTGGTTAAGGCCATGCCGCGGTAACTACCCGTTCCAGGGATGCGAAATTCGCCATCCAGTACCCAACTACCCAACGCGTTTGGCACAATCCCGAAGAACAGGATTGCCACCACACCTAAGGATATGAGAACGTTTACTCTTTTCATGATGGTTCCCCCTAAGTAGATGATCGTTACAACAGACATTTTCTGTATTGGATCACCAATTCCTGCAAGCAGAGAAGATGCGTGGTCTAGTCGCCGAATAGAAGCGGTGTTCCCGTTAAAACATCCGAGAAAACCCAATAGTATGCCGTTTATTCCCGTTGGGACTAATTGATTTTTCCTCACAGCCTTGTTTTTTTATCCTCCATGGCTTATTTTGGCTCGCTTTTCGGCATGCATTTCCATATCTGTTAATTGATTGCTAGATTGCAGAATCAAGCACATCGGAAATATCTCAAACCAAGCGTTTCTTGACACGCAACATACGTTCGAGTAGCATCGATGGTGAGATGAGTACCAAACGAGGGTGGCATAATCGTGCTGACCTACGTGGTTGGAGATCTGCTAATAAGCCCTGCCAGAGTATTGGTAAACACAGTTAGTACGGTAGGTGTGATGGGAAAAGGAACAGCTAAGAGGTCTAAGACTGTCTATGCAGAGATGTTTACTCAGTATCAGGAGCTCTGCAAAGCAAATAAGTTTTCGATAGGACAACTGTGGTTGCATGAGACTCAGCATACGTGGATTCTGAATTTCCCCACCAAGAAGCATTGGCGTAGTCCCTCCAAGCCTTCATATCTTGAGCAGGGACTGAAGGAATTTAAGGGGATTGCTTCCATAGCATTTCCGAAATGGAGGATTGGACTGGGAGGAACAGGTCCGTCCGCTTATGGAGAAATATTTAGGCAAATTGCCCATTGATGTCTGTATACATGTACCAGCAGACTCCATTTGCGGTTGAATAGAACAATATCAGAGAGAGCAAGCGTTGGCTGCGGAGTCAACCCTATTCATTGGAGAGGTACGGGAGGGCATTGAACGATGACTGAGACAGCAGGCCATTTTTAACACCTTTGGTAAGGCAAGACTGGTGGGTTCGCCAGTGCAAGAAATTCAATTTACTTCTAAGAATGGAGTTTTTGCTTGTTAACATGGAATTAATCATAGAGCTATGGCAGTATACTCGAAGGTGTGATTTTGTATGAGTGATGTTCTCCCGTATGATCTCGACAAATGCGGCTCTGATCTAATCGGGATTCTGAAAGGCCTGCCCTATCTAAAATCGTACTAGAAAGCTCAAGTTACCAACAGAAGCACTCTGTTGCCCTTCAATACCTAGCTATGCCTGCACGAGTGAGTTTATCTGGATCAAAAGACCAATGAGGGAATCAGAGTTGCCAATCTCAGCAAACTAAGCGCGTCGGCAACTCAACTGAAGAAGATGCCGGATAGATTAGGAATTGTAAAGCTTTAGGTCCAAAGGTACCACGGGGACCTGAGGAAAATGCCAATCAAGAGAAGAAGCGACCAATTGGCCGAGAATACGGAAAACCGGATGGAGGCGAGTAGATATGGACAATGCCGAACGGAATTATGAGCGCTTGGCGGAGGTGTTCTGGAATCTGCCTCAAAAGGGAGAAGAGGAAGCGCGGCGGGAACAGGCTTTCATGGATGATATAATCCAGAAGGCCCATCTTGATCGTGAAATCGAAGGGTATCTCGAAGGGGTGGAGACGGTCTTTGACGGTGGCGCGGGTGTGGGGCGGTTCTCCATTCCACTGGCTCAACACGGAATCAGAGTCACCCACTTTGATATCTCCCAATCTATGCTGACTAAGGCCAAGGAACTGGCCAGGGAAGCAGGTGTTGAACACCGTATCAATTTTGTGCAAGGAGCCCTTACTGACCTCGGTAGTTACTCCGCTGGATCCTTCGATCTGGTAATCTCCTTTGATGCTCCAATCTCCTATACTTATCCAAAACATGTTCAGGTTCTTCAAGAACTCGTCCGTATTGCCAGAAAGTCGGTGGTCATAAGCGTGTCAAGCCGCCTAGGAAGCCTTCCCTACGTTTTTAATCCGATACAGAAAAGACAGTATATCATTGATGAAGATGCCGATGATCCCCTTGTCCAGTGGTATATTAGAAACGAAGACAAACAGTTTAAAGCTTGGCAGCCTGACTTTCATCTCGCCGCGGAATTCCTTAGGACCGGATTGGCCGATGACCCCGATGAACTCTACGAACGTATGGAACAAGGGGAGACTCCTTGGCCGATCAACTACTGTTTCCTGCCGGAGGAGCTTAAGTCAATACTAGAAAGTGCGGGCCTGAGGAAGATCAGGCTATCAGGGCCAGGTGCCCTAGCCCGATCGGTGCCGAGAGAGATTCTTCGCCAGATGCTTTGCACTGCCGAATACCGACAGCAATTCTTGGATCAGTGCTTTGCCTTCGATAGTCAGCCCTCAGTTTGCGGGTTTGGAAAAGACAATCTCGTTGCATCTGGAATAAAGGCCTAAGGCGCCATTGAGCTGAAGGAGCAAGCGGACTATGCGAGACAAGAGATTTGTGGCAAAGCATAGAAGTGGTCCCCTGAGTACGGATGAGCATCGGCTAATGGCTCTGTGGGCAGCTGATTGCGCTGAACATGTCCTGCGGATTATTTACAGGATTGCAGCTGTTCAGCCTGCCTTTGAAGCAATAAGACAAGCTCGGGCTTGGGCAAAGGGCGAGGTCTCTGTTGGCAATGCCCGAAAGGCAGCAATAGCGGCCCACCGGGCTGCTAGAGACTCCGATGATGCAGCGATCACGGCGGCAATTCGGGCCGCAGGACATGCCGCTGCAACGGTGCACATGGCTGATCATTGTCTAAGTGCAGCTGGGTATGCCATTAGGGCCGCGGAATTGGGCGGAATTAATGCAGAGGCGGAGCGGCTTTGGCAAGATCAACACCTTCCGACATCTATTGGGGATCTAGTGCTGTCGGCCCGGGCCAAGCGGCAGGTATTGCCCTAGTGGTTCATTCGTGGCCGGTAAGGTGCAGGGTGGCCAGGCAGTCCCTTTTCTCCGTTAGCCTGCCTAGCACTGTCCAGTATGTTTTCAGTACCCTCAGCATGCTCTTACGGACTTGGTGATCTGCTCTGTGTTCCAATTGGTACCCTTGATGTACTTATAAAAGAAGCGGATGTACCTTTATCAAAAGGCTGCAACTCTTCAGTATGAAGTCCCTTCGAGGTTCTACCTTTTCAGTAAGGTGAGCTTTGTTGTGGGTCATGTCTTAATCAAAAGGGAAGGACTGTGAAAGGCAACTCGCAAAGATGAGTGTGGCAGTTCTCCATTGGTACAGGTGCCCCCCCGCTCCCAGTCCGGGATCTAGGGCAGTAGTAGACCTAGACGAGATCGTATCGAGGACTTCCTGTCGGAGAAACTAACCCCCATGTTTCTTTAGAAACACAAAACGCTTTATGAAACTCGCCAGAAACCGGGTCCTGAGCAAAGCTAGCTCACACACTGACGCGTTTCTTAGGCTGTTTCGTCTCTTGTGTAATTCAAAATGATACCTCACATATTGACATATGTCGATATGACACATATACTAAGAACAAATCGATAGAAATGGATGTGAGGAAAATAGAACGACCCTATGCGAATGATGTCAGGGTGTTCAAAGCCTTTTGCGATGAGAATCGTCTGCGGATCCTGGATCTTTTGCGGAGTGGTGAGAAGTGTGCATGTCGGCTCCTTGAGGATCTTCACATTGGGCAGTCCACCTTGTCTCATCATATGAAGATTCTGTGTGAATCAGGTGTGGTGCATAGTCGAATCGAAGGAAAGTGGACGTATTACTCCATTGACACCGATGGAATCCAATATGCCAAAGGACTACTGGAAGATCTGGCCAAGGTTGAGGAAATCGCAGATCAGTGTGATAACGATGAAGCGCAATAGGTGCAGAATAGAGATTGGGAGGAATCAGTAGATGAAGGCGATCGAGGCGATGTGGTTGTTCCTTCAAAATGAAGTACTAGGGATGCGCTGGTTAGATAATTTGGTGGGGAGAGGGCTATCCTATGTTGGGTTAGACATCAGCGGACGACTGGGCGGCGGCATTCAGTTCTTTATCTATGACACCATCAAGATCCTAGTGCTTTTGTCAGTGTTAATCTTTATCATTTCGTATATCCAAAGCCATTTTCCACCTGAGAGGACCAAGAAAATCCTCGGACGGTTTCAGGGGATTACAGCCAACACCCTCGCTGCGTTACTAGGGACAGTGACCCCCTTTTGTTCCTGCTCATCTATTCCGCTGTTCATTGGCTTTTCCAGTGCCGGATTGCCAGTGAGTGTCACCTTTTCCTTTCTCATTTCTTCGCCATTGGTGGACCTAGGTTCACTAGTGTTGCTCATGAGCATTTTCGGCGGCAAGATCGCCGTGGCTTATGTGGTGGTAGGACTCATTCTGGCAGTGATTGGCGGGACTATTATTGGACGACTGGGTATGGAAGAATACGTGGAGGAGTTTGTAAAAGCAGCTGGTAACGTGGAGATAGAAGCACCAGACCTAACTAGAAAGGACCGTTTGCTTTATGCTAAAGATCAGGTGAGAGCGACGGTCAGAAAGGTAACTCCCTATATCCTGGTGGGAGTGGGTATTGGAGCGGTGATTCACAATGTCATTCCAGAGGAGTGGATCCAAGCCATCTTGGGTAGTGACAATCCTTTCTCAGTGGTCTTGGCTACTCTGGTGGGCGTTCCGATGTATGCCGACATCTTTGGCACGATTCCTGTAGCTGAGAGCCTATTTACTAAGGGGGCCGGACTGGGGACTATTCTTTCATTTATGATGGCGGTCACCGCCCTTAGCTTGCCGTCGATGATCATGCTCCGCCAGGCGGTCAAACCTAAGCTTTTGGCGGTATTCGTTGGTATTGTGAGTGTCGGGATTATGGTGATTGGCTATTTATTTAATATATTTGAGTTTGTCTTTGCGTAAGATAACTAGGGTGCATAAGTAGCATAGAGTACAAATACAAGGGAGTTGCTCCATGTATTAACGACTTATGTGGTGCGTTTGTCTGTAGTGAGATGTACCATAAAGTGTCGATGTATGGGAGCAAGACAATGAAGCGACAAAGAATTGCCCAAGTGGTACTGCCTCTTTTGATTGTCACGGTGATTGTTGGTATTTGGTATATGAAAAACGCAGGCAAGAAGCAGGTGATACCCCTTGTGATCACCGAGGTGAATCTTGATGAGATCAGGTCCCATGCACTACCGGTGATTTTAGACTTTGGTTCCGACTCCTGTGTCCCTTGTCAGCTGATGGCACCGGTCCTAGAGAAAGTTCATGCCGAGATGCAAGGAAAAGCACTGATTTACTATGTGGATGTATGGAAATACCCCAAGGCTGTGGAGGGCTTTCCGGTACGGGTTATACCGACCCAAGTGTTCTATACCGCCGATGGTAGGCCCTATGTCCCAAGTGAAGAGATCAGAACTAGCATTGAGTTTACTCTGTACTATGCCAAAGAGACCAACGAGCACCTGTTCACCGTGCATGAAGGTGGGTTAACCGAAGGGCAGATGTTCCGCATCTTAGCTGAGATGGGGGTGAAGTAGCGATGAACAGCCTCCTTGATAACCTAGGGGTCTTGCTACAGGATAGCACCTGGCTAGCTCCCCTGTTTGCTTTTATCGCAGGGGTATTTACTTCCTTTACGCCCTGTGCCTTATCCAGTATACCGCTGGTGATTGGTTATGTGGGGGGATACGGCAAGGATCCGAAGAGGGCGTTTTGTTTGTCGGTTGTCTTTGTCCTTGGGTCTGCGGTAACCTTTACGGCTTTAGGCGTCATCGCTTCCTCAATAGGCAACATCGTGGGTGCTTCCAGGCAATGGTGGTATCTGGTATTGGGTGTACTAATGGTCTTGATGGCCTTGCAGACCTGGGGAGTATATAGTTTTATTCCCTCAACCTACCTAGTCTCACTAAACACGAAGAAAGGATACGCCGGGGCATTTATTGCCGGAATCCTTGGAGGTGTTTTCTCCTCCCCCTGTGCTACACCGGTCCTAGTGGTTTTGTTAGGCATAGTTGCTCGCCGGGGAAGTATTCTGTGGGGGTCCCTTCTTCTGATGCTTTATGCCTTAGGCCATGGTGCCTTAGCCCTAGTTGCAGGCACTTCCGTGGGGTTTGTGCAAAAACTATCCCAAAGCAACCGGTACGCTATCGCCAGTCGCATGCTCAGGATGGTGATGGGTACGCTTATCTTGCTTATCGGGTTTTATATGTTTTACCTAGGCTTTTAGTTTGACGAAAGAGGTGTACAATGATGGTACTGTTTGGTCGACAAGAGAAAAAAGGCTGCTGCAGTAACAACTGGAGCTGGGAGGCAATGGAGAAAGCAAAAAAAGCCCAGACCGCTGGCAGCCTAGTAAAAGTGCTTGGTTCTGGGTGCACCAAGTGTCGCATGCTCAAGGCCAATGCCGAAGCTGCCCTAGAGCAACTGGGCCTGGATATTACAGTCGAGTACATCACAGATTTTAAGCAGATTGCTTCCTACGGGGTCATGACTACGCCCGCACTAGTGGTCGATGGGAAGGTGGTTTCCTACGGTAAGGTGGTAACAACCGAGGAAGTTGTGAAGATATTAAAAGACGTGATCGACTAGTGTTAGAAGAGCCAAGAGCAATGGGACAAAGCCGGGAATAGCCCTTGTCTTCGGACGCATCTTGGTAGCTACTCGGGGACGTCTCTGGAAGCGAATCCCGGGGCATGAAGGAGAAGTCCTGGGTATTACGTTGTAGGCCGACTTGGCTAAGTTGAAGTGGACCGCTATTTTTCTTCACCGGTTTCAGTTGTGAAGATAAACCTTTCTCTTAGGATGTAGGGCCAAGTCATTGTGTTGTCCGCCCCCCGGACTAATTATATTGTCACGTCTTTTGCTGAGGAACAAGATAAGATTTGTGGAGCACAACGAAATTGAGGAGGGTTAGATCCTTATATTACGAAGAAATCATTCTTAGCCAGAGGAATGTTCCGCAGGGATGTCGTAAAGATCCGAGTAAAGGATAAGGGACGGATTGAGGGGGTAGTTCTTGTATGATCGAGTCAAGATGCGGCTTGTGTTGTTCGGAGTTTAACTGCAAAGAGGCCTTTGGCTTTGATTGCAAAGGCTGTGCCTTAGAAGAGGAGATCCCCTGGGGAGAGTGCGAGATAAAGGTATGTTGCGAGAGGAAAGGGCTAGATCACTGTGGTCAGTGTGAGGAATTTCCCTGTGAAGTGCTAAGGCAGTTCTCCTATGACAAAACCCATGGTGATAATGGTTTGCGGATTGAGCAATGTAGGAAGTGGTGTAGCGGATAATGGCCGAATTTTGACCCTGACAGTCCATATGATCCAACTCTGCTGTGTGGAGCCGTCTAGCTATTACCGTAAGAGGTAGCAGAGGAATATTGACGTCCATGCCGCGGGCATAGACAAAACAGCCCCTATGGGTACAGTTGGATCGAGTCGGTTGTTTTCGGTGTGCTCATCATCAGGTGCGTTTGCTGGACGGGTTACACGTTAGGAGTTTCCGCCAATTGACTAGTTTAATCCCCAATTCCCGGATTTTCCGCCGGGTCTCGTCTTCCATGAAGATTTGGTATTCCCAGTAACGTCTCTGCCAGGAGGTTGTGATGGCCCGCATATGATCACTTTCCAGGGCAGGGTGGATGATTAGATAAGTGATCCCGGGTGGCAGATTCTCTAATTGGCGGTAGATTGCCTGTTTCATATCTTTGTAGGTATCTCCTCCTGCAGCGCCAAACAAAGTAGTCAGCTTCGGAGTAGATTCCCCACGCATCAGTTCGGCTAGTCTTGGATCGTAGCCTTGAGATGCAAAGGCTGACATGACTTCAGGCTTGGGATCTAAAATCATCGGGGGCAGGTCGAACTGCTTAGCTGCATCAATGTAGGCAGTGGCAAAATCCCAAGAGGCCAAGGAAGCGCCCATGTGGGTATCCACATGGGTGGGTGTTACACCCCAGTCGAAGGCTTGTTGGATTTGGGCTACGGTTTCTTCATAGATCTCCTGAGCCGAGGCTTGGTTAAGCACTTCTTGGGGCCTTTGATGCATGAATCCATTCTGGTCCACCAACCCTTTCGTTGATGTCAGTGGTCGCCAACGATAACTACTCCATTCACTGGTTAGGGTGACATGAATTCCTACATCGAGGTTGGGATGCGCTCGGTACCATTGCATGAACTCATAGGCCCAAGGGCAGGGTATCATCACACTACAGCTGGTAGCCATACCAGAAATCAGAAGGTTTTTGACCGCAACGTTAGCCTCCCAACTCATGCCGGTATCATCGCAGTGGATGATCAACAGGCAAGCATCGGAAGCATAGCCAAGGTCTTGGGCGATGCCTGATGTCTTCATAATGTCTTCCTCCCGGAGTATAGAAGGTGTTATAGCTAGTACTTTTTACTGTATACATAAATAATTAGAAACTTCAGCAGGCAAGAGGAGATTCCTGCTTGTTTGTGGAATAAAGCTACCAGAAAGGCACCGTGAGACTCCTTGATTCAGCCATAAAGTCACCAATGCAGCCATCTAGGATCAAGACTTGTAAGTTGAATCTTTGCGGTAGGTTTGAGTATGGCTACGAACCAAGGATTGTTGGTTTTATGCGTGGGAAGAGGCAAGCCGTCCCACAGTCGATTTAAGTTGCGAACAGAAGGACGATGACAAGCAAAGCAGGTCTGGAAATCATTGGAGTAAAGGTGATACATGAACTGACAAAACAAGCAAGCAACGCTACTTCTTGGCAACCCACACAGGAGGACTTAAGTTCGAAATAAAGAAGCACTACCGGCAGAAAGGTTTGTGTTTTTGGTTGGGCTCGCTGTTGGTTTGACCAAAAAAGCTCAGCGGAAAAGGTCCTTTTGGAGTTAAGTATGTTCACGGTGACGGATGAAGCTGTAGGCAAAGATAAGGATCATAGGGCAGGAACGAATGTTCTTGTATCCATCATAGAGGCAGGAGTTGAAGAGAAACAATGGCAGAGGATATGCTCGTAAAGTTATATGATCTACCTGATGATTGGAGCTTTTTAGCTGGTCAGGCAGAGCAAGGTATTACCATCAGAAAACCCATTGGACCGGAGAAACACCTAGTTTTACAATGGATCAAAAACAATTTCAATGAGTGCTGGGCCAGTGAGGCTGAAGTGGCAATGTTCAATTCTCCCAGGACTTTATTTGTTGCGATCAAGGACAACAAACTCATCGGTTTTTCCTGTTATGATGCCACGGCCTTGGGGCTGTTTGGACCCATTGGTGTGGCAGAGTCATGCCGGGGTCAAGGCACGGGAAAAGCCTTGCTTTTTGCCGCACTGTTGGACATGAAGCTTAAGGGTTACAAGTATGCAATTATTGGCCTTACAGGGTTACATGCATTCTACAACAAAGCGGTGGGAGCTGTGGTCATCCCTGATTCCTTCCCGGGATTCTGGGAGACGTGGGTGAGAGAGAACTAGCTTGCCAGAGGATTTGTGTAGCTGAAGGCAAGTGATATGGAGTATACGCAGGATGTGAAGACCAGATAACGAAAAATATCTTGGCCGCTGGCAGTTCAGACTGTCTTGGGCGTGGGAACTACGAAGCGGATCACAGTAGCATCAGAATCACTTCCTTGTCTGCATTGCCTTTTGTTTCACTGCTTGAACGATGCTAGCCACATCCTTTTCGTTGATGACCATGTGTGTATCTTCATTGTACTTAGGGCCTCCCATGGACAAATCAGTTCTGCAAGTTTTCATTTTAGATCTGCGGGTCTCCATGCTGCCAGTATGTACATTGGTGATACCTGCATCCAGGATTGCTTGGATGTTATGACCGCGGACTCCGCCTCCCGATATAATTACTAGGCTATCCCCGGCGATTTCTAATAACTGTTGCAGTAAGGGAAGGCCTAAGGCGGCGGTGGGTTTTTGCCCTGAAGTGAGGAGACGATCTACCCCAAGGTCAATCAGCTGTTTGAGAGTTTCATATGGGTCTTGGACCTTGTCAAAGGCGCGGTGAAAACAGACTCTAAGATCGTAGTGTTTGGCTGTGGCAATGAGTGCTTCCATTCTGGGTAAGTCAAGAAAACCGTGCTCATCAAGAACACCAAAGACAACGCCTTCAACTCCCAGGCTACCCGCTACGGCAATATCCCGTTGCATCACTCCAAATTCATCATCACTGTACAGAAAATCCCCACCCCGGGGCCTAATCATTACGGCGACGTCAATGGGTACGGTTTCTAGAACATGCTCAATCAGTCCGTAACTAGGAGTAGTGCCACCCGCAAAGATATCTGCACAGAGTTCTACCCGGGTGGCACCGGCCCTGCTTGCCCTACGAACATCCTCGATGGTGTAACAACATACTTCCACTGTATAAGACATTGGCGTTCCCCCTTCAATAGGTATATTCCACCCTAAAGAGGAAAAGTCCTTGAGACTACATGTTGGGGAGTAGGTCGGTACACGCCGTGTGTTAACTGAGCTTTAGTGAAGAAGGCCCCATGCCTTGTTTACATGTGCCGCTGACCGTGGTTTATGCTTCGAGGTGCCTTGCAATTGCTGGGGATAGAACGTAAACTTGGGTGTAGGATAAAAGTCTTCGGGAAGGTATGAGAAGGAATTTGCGAAGTTTGGTCGTAACAGTTAGCTTTGTGTAGTTCGATCCTCAGAAGGCGCTTGGTAGGAGATGAGATGGTGGAGAAGACTTCAAGTTGGAAGAAAAACGTAGTTTTATTTATCGCTAGTCAAGTTATATCGCTATTTGGCACGTCTCTGGTGCAATACGCAATTATGTGGCATATTACACTAACAACCCAGTCGGGCATAATGATGACCATTTCGATCATCTGTGGTGTCTTGCCGACTTTTTTCCTTTCACCCTTTGCGGGGGTATGGGCTGACCGCTACAATAGAAAAACGCTTATTATCCTATCGGATTCTATGATTGCAGTAGCAACCCTTGTTTTAGCCATCTTGTTTTTTATGGGACATGATGCCCTATGGCTGCTTTTTTTGGCTTCTGCCCTGCGGGCCTTCGGTTCCGCAGTCCAAACACCTGCAGTCGGAGCCTTTCTTCCACAGCTGGTACCCGAAGCTCAGCTGACCAAAGTGAACCCGAATCAGGCAAGCCTCCGAAACAGAAGGTATTTTCCAGTTTGTTGACTGCCCCAAATGGGGTATAGCGTCAGAGTAAATGGGAAATGATGGCAGTATCCCGGTGATTAATGTGAATTTGAGGGATCAGGACACACGGGGCCTGGAAAGTTATCCTAGATTGCTCGTTTTGGAGCGCGTTGAAGCGACCACGAGAAAAGACTGCAACGTGGTTTTGAGATACGCAAGAGGATTTTCGTTAAGCGGCTTGT
>JALNWK010000068.1 GCA_023230925.1 Limnochordia bacterium | reverse complement strand
TTTATCTCCTACTTGGAGATCGAGCCTCTCGTTCCCTTCTTTTACCTCTACCTCATCACTAGGGATCCGCGTATCTCTCTTACTAAGAACACCTAGCAAGACCCGTAAACTTCTTACTCATACAAATGCAAGTTGCCCATTCCGTCGTTAGGCGAGAGAATTCAGGCGAAAGCTACGGTTCTTGGATGCGCAGACCGCTTGAAGGTAGAACAGAATCTCTTACAACTAGTTCCACCGGAAGGCATAGCTTTCCCCAGGGTGCCTCCTTGTTTTCTACTAAGCTCAACAGAACCCTAACAGCAGTCTGTCCCATTTCCTTTTTGGGGATGTTGACGGTGGTGAGTGGTGGCGTGGTTTTCGTTCCCTCCAGGAGGTTATCAATACCGATAATGCTTACGTCTTGGGGTACTTTAACCCCCATATTTGCAGCCACGTCCAAGGCATTAAAGGCTACTTTATCACTAATGCAGAGGATGGCATCGGGCCGATGGGGTAAGGAAAGAAGATACTCAGTCTCAAGGCAGCCCTTGTGAGAACCATGGGAGCGCTTCTCACAGATATACTCAGGCCGAATAGCATAGCCTGAATCCGTTAAGGCAGCTAAGTAACCATAGAATCTTTCTTTTAGGGGCTTGTACTTATCGCTTCCCTTAATGATTGCAATGTTTTGCTTGCCACATTTAATGAGATGCTCGGTAGCCAGGTAACCGGCGTGAAAGTTATCAGCGACAACGCAGACCAGATTCTCCTCGCAGGCCGAAAGGTAGTTGTCTACTATTACCGCAGGAAACCCCAGATGGATTATATCATGGACTAAAGAATCAACTAGATCACCGCCACCGAGGATGATCATCCCATTAGGCTGTAGTTGCCTTAGGTTGTCTGGCACCGCGAAGCTACCATTGACTTTAGGAACGGTAACAAGAAGCATACCGTACCCAACATTCCGGGCCTCTTCTTCCATGCCAGCCACAATCTGGCTGCAGAAAGGATCCGAGTATAGTGGGATGGGTAGTTCTTCGATTATCAACGCAAAAACTTTGGACCGATCCTCTGTAGAGGATCGGTTCACTGGGGTATAGCCCAGTTTGCGGGCAATAGATAGCACCGATTCCCGGGTAGCGGTTGATATGTTGCCCTTTTCATTGAGTACCAGGGATACTGTTGCTGTAGAAACACCAGCCAATTGGGCAATATCCGAGATGGTAGGTTTCTTGTGTAGGCTGTTTCTTCGCACGTGACTCCACTCCAACTAAGGTATCTTAAGTTAACATTTAGTATTAGTTCTGCTTATAATCAAACATTCCTTCTTAACGATGAGAAAACGCAAGGGGTGTGCCGAAAAAGTGCTCCCTAAAGAGGATAGGGAGCACCATAAGCAACAAGATTAATCAAAGTAGTTAGTTGCCACTCAAAATGGAGTTAATCAAATCATGCATTTGTAGTGCCACGTTACTTACTGAGTCTTCACCTCGCCAGATAATACCAAGATACTCTCGAACCACACCATCTACTTCCGGGTATTGTACAGGTGAAGGCACGGTCGTGGCGTAGTCCAATGCCTCGTAGAATGCGATGGCGTTTTTAGGAGGTATATTGGGAGCTAGCTCATAGAAGCCAACGGACTTGCGTGGGGGAAAGGCCCCTATATCCATGTTTTGCGCTTGCATCTCATCCCGTATCGCCTTACCCGTAAGAAACTTCAGTACCTTCCAGGCTGCTTCTCTATCCTTTGTGTTAACGGATATTCCGTATCCTGCGCCTCCCAAGGCAGTGCCGCGGTTTTTGTTGCATGCGGGCATATGTTGAATATCGTAGTCGGTCCAATTGAGGTTTCTGTAAATCCCCATGGGTCCATGGCCTGCTAACCACATGGCACATTTGTTGTGTTCTGGAAGGTAGTCCCACTGGATGCTAATCGGAGGCATGCTTCCTTCCTCGAGCATTCCTTGAATAAACTCAAGCGCGTTTATGGTCTCCGGCCTGCTCATGCGGGATGCGGTCCAGGTTTCATCAAGTATCGCCCCACCAAAAGTGTTAATCCAAGGCCCGATTTCCCAAGGGTTCCATCCAAAGGCACCGTACCCGTATTCATCGTTGGTGCCATCTCCGTCTATGTCACAGCTGAGTTTCCGTGCGCAGCTTTGAAACTGTGCTATCTCCCAGTCCGAATCGGGATAATCAATGGCGGCTTGCTCAAACATTGCAGTATTGTAGTACATGATGCATAGATTCCATTCGGAGGGGATGTAGAATTGATTTCCTTTGAAGTTAAACATCGCCATTACGGATGGATGAATATCTTCATATAGGTCTTCGGCGAATTCAGGTTCAGCCGCAATAAGGTCATTTAGAGGCAGTAACAGCCCATGGTTGACTAGCACTTTAGCCTCCTCGATTACAGCACATACCACATCGTAGGGTATTCCGGCCAATGCCCTGTTAATTACTTTCCCCGAGTTCCAACCAATGTTTTCTATGACTCCGATCTCAATGTTGTTTTCTGCTGCCCATTGCCTCAAAGTCGGTTCCAAGTTCTCAACACTGATTCCGATAATGCCTACATCAAGTGGTGCACCGTGGACCACAAAGGTCAAGCAGGTGCAAAACGACAGTAATAAGACCAAGTACAGTAGTTTGGATTTACTCATGGGTGACCTCTCCCCCTCCGGGTTTTAGTAAGAGATTAACTAAATAGTTATTTCGGCGGTTATTAAGTATAATCCTGCTTGCTGCTTTCTTTTTATTGTAGTTAAAATGCTATCAGTGGGTTGAGTTGTCACTGACAAAGGGTATATATGAATGCTCATATACAATGTCGTAAACGCAATCTCGAGAACTAGGTAGCCTCGGGAAAAGGATGTGCTCCGAAGACTAAGTTAGTAAAACTAGATGTTTTACTTTAGTGAATCAACGGTCCGGATTGAGTGCTAGGTTACTGTGGGGGGTCCTCTTACTAGGGATTGATTAATCGCCTCACAACTCTAAACGGAGAATTGGGAAGCTTGTCCTTTGATGTAGGTCCCGATGCACCTTGGAACTTTTGACTTGCATTACAACTCATACTCTGCATCAATTAGCAGTTGCCGGACGTCTCTAACCGTCAAACCCCGATTCTGTTCTGTATTGGACTGTTCGTCTCTCGGGTTAGCCCCAATCTCCGCATATAGTTGGTTTACGCCACAGATTAAGCTCATGGGAGTAGTCTCATGAGCATTCATGGCTCGGTGGGGTCTTGTGACTATTCTTGCCACTGCTGCAATCTTACACAATTCAACCGCAGAGATCTGGCCTCTGCCATACAAGGAAGTTCCACTTACCGGTATTCTGCGCATAACCGCCATGACTCCCACGTTATAGTCCCTTGCTCTTAGTATTTCGTCGGCGATTTCCGCATAGCTGTGTTCAGGACCAATTGGCTCTACACAATAATACAGCTCTAACCCTGCTGCTTTGATCGCTTCCAAAGTCCTAATCCTAGCTGCTGGTTGGGCTTGAGTATCAATCCCTTCTCGCAAACGATGTATGTGATAGGCTCCGGTAAATCCGGCCTCTTTCAGTTGCACCGCAGTAAAGTAGTCAAAGTCTCCGATGTTGGCAACAAGCCGTAGGGAATTAGGCAGGATCTCCCTGACTTGCTCTGCTATGCCGATCAGTCTACCTACTGGGTAATCTGCCGTTGTCATTAGAAACAGGTCGTCAATTCCCTGATCAATTAGGGCTTTTGCTTCAGATAATAAGGTAGTGGTATCCTTTCTCCATGTGCTTTCCATGGCATAATGATCTTTACCCATGGAGCAGAACCTGCAGTTTACGGAACAGGGTTCAGCGTTTAGCCCGATTTGCGCAAAAACATAGGCCCTATTCTCAAACTCACAACGGGTCAGCTCATTGGCTAAGGAGATCAAATCATAGAAGTCGCTGGAATTGTGTCCTACCTGCAAAATGGATATAGTATCGTCTTTACTCAGTAGTGCCCCTGTCCGGGCAGCCGCAAGAATCTGTTTAACAGCCATTTTGCCTTTCTCCTTCCTCGGTCTGTAGTCTCGGATTACACTTGGATTTACCATGTAGGGAATATATATTGGTTCGTAGTCTAGATGCTCCCCATGGAAGACAGAGAGCACCAAAGGACATTAAACTGATTACCACAGTTAGTTGCCACTTAGGATAGAGTTAATCAGATCATGCATTTGTAGTGCTACGTTGCGTGCCGAATCTTCACTGCGCCAGATGATCCCCAGGTAATCTCAAAGAACACCGTCTATTTTGGGATACTGCACAGGTGAAGGCACGGTTATAGCATAGTCCAGTGCCTCGATAAATGCGGCAGCATTCCGCGGAGGTATATTGGGATCTAGCTCATGGAAACCAGCGGAACTGCGCACAGAAAAAGCATTTGCATCGCTCTGCCTGTAAGAAACTTCAGTGCTTTCCAGGCTGCTTCCTTATCCTTTGTATTCGCCGCGATACCGTACCCGGCCCCGCCCAACATAGTAGCTCGTTGCCTGTATGTAGGAATGTGTTGAACATCGTAGTCGGACCAATTGAGGTTTCTGTAAATCTCCAGCGGCCAACGCCTGCCAACCACATGGCACACTTGTTGTGTTCCGGAAGATAGTCCCATTGGATGCTAATCGGAGGTATACTCTCCTCCTCAAACCGCCCCTGGATAAACTCCAGTGCTTCTATGGTTTCAGGCATGTTCATCCGAGACTCGGACCAGGTTTCATCAAGCATTTCACCACCGAAACTATGGATCCAGGGACCTATTTGCCAGGGGTTCCATCCACAGGCACGATATCCGTACTGATCGTTGATGGCATCTCCATCGATATCACGGCTGAGTTCCCTTGCGTAGCTGCGGAACTGGGCCATTTCCCTTGTCGGAATCCGGGAAGTTTAGGGCGGCCTGTTCAAGCATGGCCGTAGGTACATAGATTCCATTCGCAAGGCATGTAGTACTGCTTTCCATCGAAATCGAACATGGCCAGCAGGGAAGGATGAATATCGTCATATAGATCCGCGGCGAATTTGGGTTCAGCTGCGATTAGATCATCAAGGGGAAGCAAAAGTCCTTGATTGCGCAACACATCAGCTTCTTCAATCACGGCGCATACAACATCATATGGTATTCCAGCGATCGCCCTATTAATTACCTTTTCCGAGTTCCAACCGACATACTCCACAACCCCGATTTCAATATCATTTTCCGCCGCCCATTCTTTCAAAATTGGTTCTAGCTGTTCAACACTCGTCCCTACGATGCCAACATATCAAGTGGCGCAGCTTGCACAACGTGGGTAAAACAGGTACACAATAGTAGTGATAGGACTAGGTGTAGCATTTTGCTTCTGCTCATGGGTGATGTCTCTCCTTTGCTTAATCATTGATTAGCCTAGACGCTTCACATATTATGCCCATACTAGTTCGCTCACTCACTTAGGTTGATATGATTACCCGAGTATACAGTGTGAGAGCCTCGGAACCCATGGTGTATAGCTCAACAACAGGACCAAGGTAATAGTTTTACTAAAACGTAACTTCGGCATCTGTTGACCGTTCTCCTGCCATTAGGGTGAAAATAAGCAGACGACGGGTATGTTTCCGGTCAGAAAGAGGCTTGACTCTACTATGATATGTGAATAGATGAGCATGTATGTTATCACTATAATGTAGGCAAGTTTCGCTTAAATGACTCAGTCTAGTCTTGGGGCAGATCCTGTCAGAAACCCAGAAGGAGACTGCCCTGGAGATGTCGAAGTAATAATTAAGTCAAAAAGGGAGACCGGTTTTACTAAACATGCTTTCTGGATTGGTGTTGACTGCTAAGGTGAGGAGTCCAGTGGCTCGGAGAATTCTGGCGGATGCTGCTGTCATCAGCGTGATCTGCCAAACATCAATCAATGGAGGGGTGTAGAGCGATGTTGACCTATGGTTGGAGAGTAATACTCTATCTTCTTTGCGTACTGGCGTTGTTGCAGGTGGTGGGGGAAGAAATTGTCGCGGCAGGGGATGCGGCGCCCTGGTTGGACGGGTTGGAGGTTCTGTCTCCGCCACCGGGTAGCATTGATGGATACTCATATCCGATAGCCTCACCCCGTACATATACCGGGCCAAATCTAGAGCACGTACTGATGCCTATTGGTGGTATCGGCACCGGGACCATTTGGCTAGATGGGCAGGGTAGGCTAGCTGTGTGGCAGATATTCAATAACCTAAATGAGACTTCTATTCCCGATAGTTTCTTTGCGATCAGGGTCAAGGGTCAAGCAGACCCGCAAGTACGGATTTTGCAGACCGAAGCGCCGCATAAGCTTCTTTTACCCATGGACTCCCTAGTCTATGAGGGCGGATATCCCATTGCGCGACTCGGTTTTGAAGATAGGCAACTGCCGGTGGACATAACCTTAGAGGCCTTTAATCCCATGATTCCCCTCGACTCCCCTAATTCGTCGCTGCCCGTTGCCGTGTTTCGTTTTTCGGTTACCAATCGAGAGGATTATCCCGTTGAAGTATCTTTACTTGGCTCACTTCACAATGCCATCGGTGCCGGTGGACAGATGGGTATTTTCGGTACCCTGCATCGTGCCTATGGGAACAATGTTAATTCAGTGCAGAGGCTACCTAGCGGAACTGTGATCTCTATGGATCGGATCATGCGGGAATCTGGACCGATGAAGACTCAGGATCTTTGGGGCAACGATGTCAACAACAGACATCTTTACTGGCAAAGGGAGCTTGGTGACCCCCTTGCTTTGGGTACTGATGCGGGGCTGTTCTATGATATCGTAGAACGCCAAACCGAAGAAGAAGGAGTGGCTCTAGTTGGCTATGCGCAGTCAAGTTTCTGGGATGAATTGCAGAAAGCACGGGATGGTGAGGGTAGGTGGAACATCGTTTTATTTGAGGACTTTGAAAAAGAGACCTATGAGCAGTGGTCAGTGTTTGGCAATGCCTTTGGAACTGGTCCCCAAGCAGGTACCGCTACCGGACAACAACCTGTTACAGGCTATCGGGGTCGCCGATTAGTAAACAGCTTCAATCCTAACGATGGGCCCCAAGGTCGTCTGGTATCTGATGAGTTTATCATTGGGCATCGGTACATAAACTTCCTGATTGGTGGTGGGCAGGATCCAACGCGCCTCTGTGTCAATTTGCTTGTGGAAGGAGACGTTGTTAGGACTGCGACTGGCAAAAACCAGGAGGCACTGGAGCCATGTGTATGGGAAGTCTCAGAGTTTGCTGGGATGAAAGGGCAATTAGAGATTGTCGATCTGTCATCCGGAGGATGGGGACACATAAATGTAGATGATATCTACTTCACCGATTTTCGTGCCATACCGGAGGCCAAGAAGGCCTTCATTGATTTTGCCCCAAGGCTTTCCTTGGAGTTTTCGGAAACGGAGCAAGTAAACCTGGAAAGACCAGTGCCTGTTTACATTACCGAGAAGGGCAAGGAGTGGATACCAAAGGTTCCTGACGATTGGAAAGTAACGGAGTACTGTCGGTTGAAGGATCTTAGATTAGAAACGGTGGAGGTGCTAGCCCAAACAGCGGAGGGCGAACCGATACTGATCCTGTGTCCCGTTGGGCCATGGAAGGCATTATTTGGTCTTGCCGATGGATTACCATGGAGCTGGGTGGAGCAACTGCTAATTGCCGGGGCCGGGCTATTTCCTGCGAGTAAGTATGAACTGGTGAGCGGGGCGCCGGAGTACGGGACTTTATGCTTAAGTGTGGATAGTGAGGCTATAGGCAGCGCGGTATGGACGAATTATGCGACGATATTAGAGGAATTCACTGAGCAAGGCTATGTGCTTGGTCCTGAGTATTCTGGGCCAAGTCCAAAGGGCCAGACGTTTAACGGTGTATTGTCCGTTCCCTTCGAGCTTGAGCCCCAACAAAGTCGCACGGTGACCTTTGCCATCAGCTGGAATTTCCCTAATGTTGAGCGTTTCGGACATCCAGGTAACCTGTATAGGCTACGCTTTCCTGATGCTACATCAGTAGCTTCCTACGTACACGAGAATATGGCTTCGTTGTGGGGATGGACCAAATTATATCACGATACCCTATACCAATCGAATTTGCCACCGAGCCTACTTGATGCCTGGACATCGCAAAGCGTAATCTTTCGTGGGCCTACTGCCTTCTGGTCCCAAGATGGCTACTTTGGGATGTTTGAGGGTAGTTATGGTAGTTGTCCACTTAACTGCACCCATGTACTAAACTACGCGCAGACCCACGCCCGTTTGTTTCCTGATGTCGGTAGGAATCTACGGCAAAGTGATTTTTACTACATGCATCCGGAGGGTTGGGTCAGAATGCGCCAACATGAACCAAGTCAGGTTGCAGTAGATGGTCAGTGTGCCGCTATTACCGCGGCTTACCGGGAACACCTAACCAGCGAGAATAGTAGTTTCTTAGAGGGGATCTGGCCAAAGGTCAAACTGGCCATGAATTGGTTAATTGAAAACTATGACCAGGATCGGGATGGCTCCTTAAATGGTTTGCAGTGGAACACATACGATGTTTCCATCTCAGGGGCAAGTACCTTTCTCGGGTCACAGTACCTAACTGCCCTAGCTGCCGCTGGAAGCATGGCGCACATCATGGGCGAGGTGGACTTAGCTAAGGAGTACCACTGCTTGTTCGAGAGGGGAAGTCAAAACCAGAGTAAGCAACTTTTTAACGGTGAGTACTTCATGCAAAGACCAGAAGCGATTCCCGGACGGGACTATAATACAGGTTGCCATAGTGATCAACTGCTCGGACAATGGTGGGCCCACATGCTCGACCTTGGTTACTTATATCCTGTGGACCAGGTTAAATCTGCATTAGATGCCATCTACCGGTACAACTTCAAGGATAGTCTCCATAATATCCGGCAATGGCCCAGGCCCTACGTTTTAGATCACGAACCGGGCTTGCTCAATTGCACTTGGCCCCACAAAGGTCGTCCCGTATCATTTGTTGAGTATGCCGATGAAGTGTGGACCGGGATCGAGTACGCGGTTGCCGGACTCATGATCTGGGAAGGCATGATTGAAGAAGGAGTAGCAATTGTTGATGCTGTCCGTAGCCGGTATGATGGTACGCTTAAGGTGGGCCTTAATTCAGGACCCGGTGGAAATCCCTTTAATGAATTAGAATGTGGGAAATTCTACGCCAGGGCCCTAAGTTCCGGTGGGCTCCTTTTGGCAGCCCAAGGATTTGTGGTGGATGGCCCTGCGGGGCTACTCGGATTTAGGCCACGCTGGCAACCGGAGGACCATCGTTCGTTTTACATTACCGGTACAGCGTGGGGCCTTTTCGCCCAGACTCGTGGTACCCACGAGCAACTCAACGTCATTGATGTTCGGTACGGTAAACTTAGCCTTAGAGAATTACAGTTTGCCATACCTTTCGGAGAGATACTACTAGACTCCACCCTTTTGATAGACGGGGTTTTGGTAGACCACCACAGCCGACAGGAGGAAACAGTAGTAACCCTTTTGCTGCCTGGTTTTTATCAAGCCTGCTCGAGGATAGAAGTAGAATTGACATACTCACCAGAAAGTGCCTTGTGACTAGGACGAATCAGTTCTGGGTATGATACTCAGAACTGGACAATATGTAAAGCAATCATTTCCCTCTAAGGATTGACGCTAAAACCAAAAACCGGCAAGGTCTTCTTTAAGATAGAAGTCCTTTGCCGGTTACCTTTTGTGGCACTGTGTCTCGGATAGCCCTCGTCACTTTTTCAATTACCAATGTTCAGGTAGTGAGGTCTTCCATGGGTCATGGAGTTTTTGAAGTATAAGTATCGCTTAACCTATCCCTGTTTCCGCTATCCGGAACCTCTGTGCAAAGTCATGCTAGGGTGTCCAAAGATGGACTTTTTGACAGGAGAACGGACGGAATAATTAAGTAGCTATTGGCTTATTATGAGATCAAAACACTGCTTGGGGCGTAAAACCTGAAAAACACAGCTAGGTAAAACCCCATAACTTTAGTGGCTACCATCCAAGGTATCAATTCCTATGGAAGTCTTTTAGTTTATGCAGTCAGTATATTCACTGAAGGTGGGTAAGGGGGCTGCTGAAGGGATGAATGAGCGATGGTTCTGCCTGTGGAGTGTCCTATTGTTCGTATCATTTGTTCTAGCTTGATGCATTGAGTCTACTGAACAAATCGATGCCCTAAGTAACATTAAGGCCATAGCTGCGGGAGCCCAACACATTATCGTGCTTAAGGAAGACGGTAGCGTGTGGGCTTGGGAAAGGATTGTCCACCAGGTGTGGCATTTCAGTCATATCGAGGCGATCTTTGCGGGGAAATATCATAGTTTAGTTTTGGACCACAATGATATCGCGTGGTCCTCGGGAAGTAATTCCTTTGGTCAGTTGGAAAACGGTACAATAAATAATGGCCATAGTACCGACTGTGTTGTGGGGCTGGAGAACGTGGTAGCCAATTGCTGCGGGGGGATTATCTAGGTAGGTCCCCATGCTGAATAATCGGAAACGGGCCGTAAAGCCCCTGTTTTGGCGATGGCGGGGGCTTGCTGTACAGTCTAAGTGAAGAGGTAAGAAGTGCCCGAATTAGGGTTGAGACCTAACCGGCAAGGTGTGAATACCTTACCGGTTAGGGCCTTAGCGGAAACTGCGGTGAAACACTAATTTTCTACTAGTATGCTGTTGATCAAATCGTGCATTTGGGCTGCCACGTTCGGGGCGGAGTCCTCACTACGCCAGATAATTCCAAGGTAATCCCAAAAGATCTGATCGATTTGTGGATATTGGGGTGGTGATGGTACGGTGGTCGCATAGTCCAAGGCCTCCATGAATGCGATGGCGTTTTTGGGCGGAACATTGGGATCCAGTTCGTAGAATCCTGCAGAACGACGGGCCGCAAAGGCCATGGCATCAGCGTCTTCACCGTAAAGCTTCAATTCCATCTCTTTACCAGTGATGAATTTGAGTACCTCCCAGGCGGCTTCCTTATCCTTTGTGTTGGCGGAGATACCGTAACCGGCCCCACCCAAGGCAGTGCCGCGCCCTCGATAGCTTGGCGCGTGTTGTATATCGAAGTCGGTCCAGTTCAGATCACGGTAGATTCTAAGGGGAGTTCTTCCCGTAACCCACATAGCGCATTTGTCGTGCTCAGGCAAATAGTCCCACTGGGTAACAACCGGGGCCATACTTCCTTCCTCCAGCATTCCTTGGATAAACTCGAGGGCTTCAATGGTCTCGGGCATGTTCATTCGAGACTCGGTCCATTTCTCATTGAGCATTTGTCCGCCGAAACCGTGGATCCAAAGCCCCATATGCCACGGATTCCAAGAAAAGGCACCATGACCGTACTCATCATTGACTCCATCACCGTCAAGATCAACAGAGAGCTTTCTGGCATAGTTCCTGAACTCTACAAAGTCCCAATCGGCAGGGGGATAGGCTAAAGAGCTTTGCTGAACCATCGCAGTGTTGATATACATCAGACACAGATTCCATTCGCAAGGAATGTAATACTGTTTACCATCGAAGTTAAACATGTCCAGCAAGGCGGGGTGAATATCCTCATAGAGGTCTTCAGCAAAGTCAGGATCAGTTGCGATTAGACTATCTAGGGGCAGCAACAGTCCTTGGCTCCGTAGCACGTCCGCTTCCTCAATTACAGCGCAGACTACATCATAGGGAATTCCGGCCAGTGCTCTGTTGATCACCTTCTCGGAGTTCCAACCAATGTACTCAACAACTCCTATCTCAATACCTTTCTCTGCGGCCCATTCCCTCAGCAATGGTTCCAAACGTTCAACACTAGTTCCAACAATGCCAACGTCGATGGGTGCACCTTGTGCGACAGACACGAAAGAACTGCAAAACAGTAGGAAAGCAAGGAACAATACTGTGCTTTTGTTCACTGTTCTGTGACCAGGGCCCCGTCAAAGTCAACGAAAATATCGATATGAAGGGGAATTGAAAAAAGGGCTGGTAATCCGCTCAAATAACCTTTATAATTGAAAGCGAAAACAAAGTCAAAGGAGAGAGCAGACA
>JALNWK010000067.1 GCA_023230925.1 Limnochordia bacterium | reverse complement strand
TACGATATCCTTCCATCCTATTGGTCAACGCTACAAAACAACCACGAACCATCCTCCAATATCTATGCCTCAGTCTCAAATAATGTACGCGCTAACCGTCTCATTTATTGTGGTATCTAACACTATTAGATGATGCAACGAAAGAGTATTGTATTTGTGTTTGCGAGCACGGCTTCTTAATGGGGACATGCCTTGTGTGGGATGTGATGGCGCTGGATTTTCCTGAGACTAGCTAGGGTTATGAAGCCTAAGAATGTGATATAATATATACTCAAGTGGTATTGCTCGGTTTGTTACGGAGGGGTATTGTGCGAAAGATTATTGAGAGTAAGTTGCTTCCCTATGTGAGTAAGCCTGCTAGATACATGGGCGGTGAATACAACGCAGTGCAGAAAACATGGCAGCCGGACATGGTAAAAGTGGTTCTGGCATTCCCAGATGTGTATGATATTGGGATGGCCCATCTGGGCCTACAGATTCTCTATTGGCGGATCAATGAGTGTGAGGATGCATTATGTGAGCGAACCTATATGCCCTGGATGGATATGTACCAACTAATGATTAAGGAAGGAGTTCCTCTTTATAGTCTAGAGAGCTTTCATCCAATTGCCGACTTTGATGTGTTAGGGTTTACCCTTCAGTACGAACTAAGCTATACGAATATCCTGCATATGTTAAAGCGAAGCGGGATTCCCCTACGTAGCAAAGACAGAACTAACCAAGAAGCGTTAGTAGTCGGAGGAGGTCCCTGTGCCTTCAATCCTGAACCTATCGCAGATTTCTTTGATGTGTTTGTGATTGGTGATGGAGAGGAAGCGATAGTTGATCTTGTAGATTTGGTCCGTCGGGCGAAGGACCAAGGCTGGACAAGACAGGAGACCTTAGAGCAGGCTGCCACAATCCCCGGGTTTTACATTCCCTCTTTTTATGATGTCACTTACTATCCGTCTGGGCAAATAGCAGGTATTGCACCTAACAATTCGCATGCACTGACAAGGGTGCAGAAACGAGTAGTTGCGGATCTAGACCAGGCCTTCTTTCCGAGGAATGCGATTGTTCCCTGGATTGAACCGGTCCACGATCGGGTGATGGTTGAGGTGATGCGGGGCTGTGGTCGGGGATGTCGCTTTTGCCAGGCAGGTTTTGTCTATCGGCCTCCCAGGGAGAGGGATCCATTGCTTCTAAGGGAGCAAGCGTTGGATTTAATCCGGGGTACAGGTCACGAGGAAGTTGCCCTTACTTCCCTAAGTAGCGGGGACTACAGTCAGATCGCTCCCCTGGTG
Source organism: Limnochordia bacterium (assembly GCA_023230925.1). NCBI lineage: Bacteria > Bacillati > Bacillota > Limnochordia > Limnochordia bacterium. Next base: position 10,921 of record JALNWK010000067.1, on the reverse strand, counting down.
AAGTCCTTGATGGAAGACTTGGGGGAAAGCCGGGTATCGGTGGCATTGCCGTCCCTGCGGGTTGACTCTTTTTCTGTGGGGTTAGCTAGTGAGATTCAGAAGGTGCGTAAGACAGGCCTGACCTTTGCGATGGAAGCCGGAACTGAACGCTTGCGGAAGGTGATCAACAAGCAGGTAACCGAGGAGGATCTACTAGCCGCGGTGGCAGCAGCCTTCGATGCGGGCTGGTTTTCCATCAAACTGTATTTTATGCTAGGCCTTCCCACAGAGGGGGAAGAAGATCTGGCAGGTATTGTGGACATTGTCAAGCGGGTTAGGAAGCTAGGACACGAGAGACTTGGCAGGCAGGCAGGAAAGCTAAGGATAGCAGTTAGCGTTGCCACCTTTGTCCCCAAGGCCCATACTCCCTTTGAGTTTTGTGCTCAGGATCAGCCGGCGGTGATCTTAGACAAGCAGCGCTACCTTAAGGAGAACCTGGGTATCAAAGGTGTTAAGTTAAGCTGCCATAATGTCGAGCAAAGTGTGCTTGAGGCTGTCTTTGCCCGGGGAGATCGACGATTGTCTTCGGTTTTGGAACAAGCGGTGACTTTGGGATGCTTGTTCGACGGTTGGGATGAGTACTTCAATTATGGATTATGGGAGCAGGCCTTTGGGGATTGTGGACTGGATATGTCGTTTTATGCAAACCGTTCCCGGGATTTTGATGAGGTCAATCCTTGGGATCACATTGACAGCGGAGTGAGTAAGGGGTTCTTGATCGAGGAATACAAAACGGCCCTTAAAGTCGCACATAGTCCAGGCTGCCGGGACAGGTGTCTTAGATGCGGCGTATGTCAAGAACTGCCCGCTACCATGAGGCTAGTGAAAGGGTCTGCGGAAAAGTAAAGGATAGGATAGAATGGATATTAGACTGAAGTTTGCAGTGAAGGCCCCGATCCGCCACATTTCCCACCTGGATTTACTGCGGGCGCTGACCCGTGCTTTACGCCGGGCACAGGTACCCGTAGCGTTTAGTGAAGGTTTCAATCCCCATATGTTATTGTCCTTTGGCCCGCCCTTAAGTGTAGGTTTTTGCAGTCTCAGTGAGTATGTTGATCTGCGATTAGCAGAGGATATGGTTCCCGATGACCTAGTCGAAGCACTAAACGGGCAGCTGCCAAAAGGTCTTAGGGTTATTTCCGCCAAGGAGAAAGCAGGCGGTACTTCATTAATGGCGGCGATCAATGTAGCGGACTATGCCCTGTTCTATTTGCCCGATGTTCCCGATGAAGTAAAGGAGCAGTTGGATCAGGCTATGTCTTGTCTAATGGAGAAAAGTCGGCTTTCTGTAACAAGACAGACAAAATCAAGGATTAGGGAAGTGGACCTTCGCCCAGGGATTTTTGATATACATTTGCTTTCTAATACCGCCGTATCGGAGCTGGAGTCAATGATGGACAGTCCTGTGGAGCTAGGAACAGGATGGTTCATTAGAGTAGAGATTGGAAGCCAAATAAACGTACGCCCCGGGGAGATTATTCAATTGGCCGGGGCTAGAGTGGGGGATTTTTTGGTATGTCGTGTGGGACTTTTCATAAAACAGGACGGCAAGCTGCGGTGTCCTCTAACGTATGCGAGCCTAGAAGCGTGCTAGAGGGAGTTGACCAAGTTGATCAAGGAAGTGATCGTGAATGCTGAAGCCGGTCAGACTAGGGCTGCGGTCAAGGAAGATCAAGTTCTAGTTGAACTATATATTGAACGGACTAACGATAAGAGGATTGCCGGGAATATATATAAAGGAAGAGTGGAAAATGTGTTGCCCGGGATGCAGGCTGCTTTTGTGAATATTGGGCTGGAGCGGAATGCGTTCTTATATGTAGATGATGCGGTGGACTACAAAAACGGAGACGACGATGGTGAATACTATGCTGCCCAGTGCTCCAGTGGAAAGACTATTAACGAAATATTGCGACCAAACCAAGAGATTATTGTGCAGGTCACTAAAGAACCAGTGGGGACTAAGGGGGCCCGGGTAGTTACTCAGCTGACCATTCCCGGCAGATACCTAGTCTTGATGCCGACGGTAGATCATATTGGGGTATCTAGAAGAATTGATGATGCCGCGGAGCGGGAGCGGCTGCGTAAGGTGGGTTCGAGTCTTAAACCCCAAGGGATCGGATTGATTGTGCGTACAGCCGCAGCGGGAAAGAATGAAGAGGATCTAAAGGCGGACCGCGATTTTCTCTTGCGGGTATGGAGTACGATACAAGCTGACGGAAAAAGGCACAGTCCCCCAGCCCTGCTATATCGAGACTATGACTTGATTTATCGTTTGGTGCGGGATGTGTTTACCCAGGATATTAGTCGTTTTATTGTGGATTCGAAACAGGAATACCAAAAGATCCTAGATCTTTTGGATTCCCTATCCCCGGCATTGAAGAACCGGGTGTTCTACTTTGGGGAAAAGACGCCAATTTTTGAAGCCTTTGGGATTGAATCGGAGATCAACAAGCTTGTTAAGCGGAAAGTCTGGTTGGATTGTGGGGGGTACTTGATTATCGATGATACCGAGGCCTTGATTAGTATTGATGTGAACACGGGCAAATTCATTGGTTCTACGAATCTTGCGGATACTGTGCTGAAGACTAACCTGGAGGCTGCTACCGAGATTGCCAGGCAACTGCGACTGCGTAATATTGGTGGGATCGTGATTATCGACTTCATAGATATGGATAGCAAAGCCGATGAGCAGAAGGTCTTAGAACGGTTGGAGCAAGAGTTTGCCAAGGACAAGACCAAAGTTCACGTCCTTGGGTTTACGAACCTGGGCTTGGTGGAGTTAACACGTAAGAAGGTGTATCAGGATCTTGGTGAAACCCTGTTTACTGCGTGCCCCTACTGTGGCGGAGCAGGACATGTCTTTTCTGAGACTTCCATTGCTCTACAGGTGGAGCGCCAGGTGCGGCATACCGCTGGGGTAATGGAGGGTGAAGCAATTTTCGTGCAGGTGCATCCCCACGTAGCCTCCCTTCTGATCGGAAGCGGCGGCTCGAACCTGCGGCGCCTTGAAGAGGAAACTGGCAAGTACATCTATGTTAAAGGGTGCGATGAGTTGCGGGTGGATGAGACCAGTGTTATTGCCGCCAGCACCCGTCAACAGGCTGAAACTATGGCATTACCGGTTAGCGAGGGCCAGATCATCGAGATTGAGGTAGAGGAGCCCCACATTAGTAATCCTAAGGATGGGATTGCCCGTATAGAAGGCTATGTACTTGATATCCAAGGGGCAGGACAGCATGTTGGGCGCAAATTGCAGGTGCAGATTACCAAAGTTTTTCGTACCTATGCCAAGGGTAAAGTTATCGATGAGCGAGTCAGCTAAGCCCTTGACCATGCTATGTTCATGTGATAGAATCTTTCCGTAGGTGATTTAAGGTGCTCCTTCAATCACTGAAGCCGCTCGGGATGGGTTTTAAAGGTTTGGCCTACCTGATTCCGGCGAGCCTGTCGGCTGTATGGTCGACGTTAAAGGGGGGTGCAAAGCCCATGCGATATGCAGTGGTTCAAACCGGTGGGAAGCAGTACCGGGTATCTGAAGGACAAGAGCTCTTTGTGGAGAAGTTAGGTGCCGAAGAGGGCACGACGGTTGAACTTGAGGATGTTCTTTTGGTGGTGGAAGACGGCAAAGTTAATACTGGTAATCCCTTTGTGGATGGGGCCAAGGTGGTAGCCACAGTAGTGAAGAATGGCAAGTCACCGAAGGTTGTGGTCTTCAAGTACAAACCAAAGAAGAACTACCGGCGGAAGTATGGACACCGACAGCCTTACACGAAGCTGCGGATTGAACAGATAGTTGGCTGATTTATGGTTACCATAGATATGCTTAAGGATTCTGCGGGTGACCTTATTGGGTTTGATGCCAAGGGGCATAGTGGTTATGAGGAGAGGGGCCGCGATATTGTCTGTGCTGCAGTCTCTGTCCTAACATTAACCACGGCCAAGGGTTTAATTGAACATGTGGGGCTGAATCCCACGATACAGCAAGGGCCTGGACGGTTGCTTTGTCGAATAGATAATTATGCGGAATTATCCAAGGAGATGAGACACAACGCCAGCTTGCTGTTAAAGACGATGCTAACGGGACTTGAACAGATAGTGTGCCAGTATCCCGATTTTGTGCGATTGAATTAGAAGGGAGGCATGATGCAAATGCTATATTTTGATCTACAACTTTTTGCTACGAAAAAGGGAGTCGGTAGTAGCCGTAATGGACGGGACAGTGAGTCCAAAAGGCTGGGTCTAAAACGACATGATGGACAGTTTGTGATTGCTGGTAGCATCCTAGTCCGGCAGCGGGGTACTAAGTTTAAGGCTGGGGATAATGTTGGGCTAGGCAGAGATCATACCTTGTTTGCGAAGGTTGACGGATATGTTTCTTATGATGCCAAAGGACGTAATGGTAAATTCGTCAGCGTTGAGCCTGAGGTACTCGAGCCCGCGGTTGCAGTGGGTGTTATTGAAGGGTAGTAAAGCGATGCTAGTTTAAGAGCCTTCTTCTGTTGATAGTACGGGGGAGGGCTCTTTTTTCTTCTTATTGCCTTTCGTTTGGAATCTTGGTATCATTTGGGTGACTAAAGATAGTGTCTGTTTGAGGGTTAATCTAGCGGGTTACTGTCCCTTTCATATGGTCCTGGTAAGCAGGGTATGATACGATTAAGATAGAGGCAAGAAGCCTACTATCCACAGGGGTTAGATATTCCCCTGTCAGGCCAGAACCTTACTGCGCCTACGGTACCGAGTTAGGAAGTGGAAACAGATGTTTATTGATGAAGTACAGATATCAGTTGAGGGCGGCCATGGTGGTAACGGGGCAGCGAGTTTTCGCAGGGAGAAGTATATACCCGCTGGGGGTCCTGACGGTGGTGATGGCGGTAACGGTGGAGATGTATTTCTTGTTGCCGATCAAAATCTAAATACGTTAGTTGATTTACGCTATAAAAAGCTTTACCGGGCTCAGGATGGCGAAAAAGGCGCAGGCGCGAGACGGTTTGGCAAAAACGGTGAGGATCTCATTGTCTTTGTGCCTGTGGGTACCTTAGTATATGATGAACGTAACCGGCTTCTAGGTGATCTAGTCCGACATAACCAACGTCTGTTAGTGGCATCAGGTGGCCGGGGTGGCCGGGGGAATGCGCGTTTTGCTACTCCGCAAAGACAAGCCCCTGCCTTTGCGGAAAAGGGTGAAAAGGGAGATCGGGTGGAACTGCGGCTGGAGCTCAAACTCCTAGCAGATGTGGGCCTTATTGGGTATCCCAATGTGGGCAAATCCACTTTGATTTCGGCGATCTCCAATGCAAAGCCGAAAATAGCCGATTACCATTTTACCACCTTGGTGCCTAATCTTGGCGTAGTGTCCATTGAGCCTGGTAAGAGCTTCGTTGTTGCAGACTTACCAGGGCTGATTGAAGGTGCGGCTGAAGGAGTGGGCCTGGGGCACCGGTTCTTGAAACATGCGGAACGAACAAGACTTCTTGTGCATCTGGTGGACCTGTCGGGAAGTGAAGGCAGAGACCCGGCCATGGACGTTCTGACGATTAACCGAGAGCTTGCGGCCTATGATCCGGCTTTGGCCGAGTTGCCCCAGATCCTATGTGCCAACAAAACGGATCTGTTAGGTGATCGGTTAGAAAAAACCCTAGATGAGTTTATCAGGGAACTTGATGGGGCCGAGGTACTGGCCATATCTGCAGTGACAGGCCAAGGTGTGGAGCAGTTGAAGTACCGGATCTTCGAAGAGCTCCAAGGACTAAAATCCCAAGAGGAGGAATCTCTCCCCAAAGATATTTATGTGCACCGTCCTAGACCGTCCCGGCCCTCCCTTGAGGAATTTAGTGTGGTCAAAGAAGATGGCGTCTACGTTGTGCAAGGTGCGGGGATTGATCACTTTCTTGCCAGGGTTGATCTTGAAAACCCCGATGCCTTAAGGTATTTTAGTAGACGGCTGGAACGGGCCGGGGTGATTAATGCCTTGAGGGATGCTGGTGTGGCCAATGGTGATACGGTTAGAATTGGGGAATTTGAGTTTGATTACGTAGAGTAGGCTGTTTTTTGGGGGAAGGAAAGTTATGGCACGGATTGTGGTTAAAGTGGGGACGAGCACCCTTACCCATGCCAATGGAAGATTGAATTTCTTGCAGATGGAACGGCTTGTCCGGCAAGTCTCTGACCTAAGTAATATGGAGCATGAAGTGGTTTTAGTTAGTTCCGGGGCAGTGGGGGCGGGAGTCAGTAAACTTGGTTTGAAAAAACGTCCCGACTCTGTTTCTGAGAAACAGGCGGTAGCCGCTGTGGGACAGGGACTGCTGATGCAGGTGTACGAAAAACTCTTCAGTGAGTATGGACAGACTACAGCCCAGGTGCTTTTAACACGGGCGGATCTAATGCAGCGAGAAAGGTATTTGAACGCCCGACACGCGCTGCAAAAACTATTAGATTTCCGCGTGATTCCGGTGATTAACGAGAATGATACTGTCGCGGTGGATGAGCTTTGCTTTGGGGACAATGATCGGTTGTCCGCCCTTGTGGCGGCGTTAGTCGATGCGGACATGTTGATTATCCTATCCGATGTTGATGGCCTGTATTCCAAGGACCCCAACAAGTATGCCGATGCTAGGATTGTGCCTGAGGTGACCTGTATTGATGAAAGACTGCTACAAGCAGCGGGAGACAGTATTAGTGGGGTGGGAACCGGAGGAATGATCACAAAGCTACAGGCTGCACAAACCGCAATGGCATGCGGAATTACCACTTATCTTACCAATGGGAAAATTGAAGATGTGATCCGCAGAATTGTTGCCGGAGAGGAAATCGGTACCCGATTTGTGCCGCAGAAGCAAAAGATTATGGGTAAGAAACGTTGGTTGGCTTTTTATCAGAAGCCCCAAGGAAGGATTAAGATTGACCCTGGCGCCCAGCAGGCCTTAGTTGTACACGGTAAGTCTCTGCTACCCAGTGGAGTTATCGGTGTGGAAGGTGAGTTTTCCCAGGGAGACCTAGTACTTGTTGTGGATGAGACGGGTAATGAAGTGGGTCGGGGACTGGTGAATTACCATGGGGAAGAAGTTGCCAAGATCATGGGTCTACGGACAGATCAGTTGAGCAAGGTCTTGGAACATGCCTACTACGATGAAGTGATTCATCGAGATAACTTGGTTATTGTGCCGGGCGTAAATGCCAATAAACCATCATAGGAGGGGGTTGCCGGCTTTGGCGGAAAACAGACTTAATGTGGGGATATTCGGTCTTGGAACAGTGGGTACCGGAGTTGCCCGGCTATTGCTAAACCAAAGGGAGCTGTTAAGGGCTCGTACGGGAATCGATTATCGACTAAAGGCCGCTGTAGATGTCCGTTGGGGGCACCATGATCTTGATCTATCTGCTGTGGTGTGTAGTGAGGATCCCGCTGTGATCATAGATGATCCAGAGATTAGGGTAGTGGTTGAGACCATTGGTGGGACGGAGATTGCCTATGATCTGGTACAAAGGGCGATTTGTGCCGGGAAACATGTGGTAACTGCGAACAAGGCCTTGATTGCCACCAAAGGACGGGAACTATTCAAACTGGCCAGAGAGCACCATGTAGACCTATTATTTGAAGCAAGTGTTGGCGGCGGCATCCCGATCATTAAAGGCCTTAAAGAGGGTTTAGTAGGAAATAGGATCATCAGCATGGAAGGTATTCTTAATGGTACTTCGAACTATGTGCTGACCAAAATGTATCAAGACGGCATGGAATTCGATGAAGCATTAAGACAAGCACAGGTAAAAGGGTTTGCCGAAGCAGATCCCACTTTGGATATTAGTGGTTATGACGCTGCACATAAACTGGCTATTTTAGCATCTATTGTCTCCTCTGCAGTTGTGGATTTCGATCGGATCCCTGTAGAGGGGATTGCTGATATTACTAAGCTAGATATTGATTTTGCCCGGAGTTTTGGCTACGTGATTAAATTGCTGGCAATATTTAAGGATACGGATAGCGGGTTGGATCTGCGGGTACATCCGACCTTGGTTCCAGGCAGCCATCTTCTCGCTTCGGTGAATAACGAACTCAATGCCATTTCGGTTACCGGGGATTTTGTCGGAAACACCGCTTTTTATGGACCGGGCGCCGGGCAACTACCCACTGCCAGTGCAGTAGTTAGCGACATCGTGGATCTATCCAAGGACCTACTGCTTAGGAACGGGGTTGGTTTCTGCAACCGTACGATTGACCCCTGCGACTCTCCGCGCCTAGCACCCTTAGGGGAGATTTCCAATCGCTTTTATATCAGGTTCTTTGCCTATGATGCGCCGGGAATTCTGGCTCAGGTGGGATCCATTTTTGGAAAGTTTGGCATTAGTATTGCTTCGGTGCTGCAAATGGAGATTCATGGAAAAGACAACTACGTTCCCTTGGTGATCTTGACACACCAGGCCAAAGAAGCGGCAATGAATGAAGCCATTGAGGAAATAGCCGCACAGAGTTTTGTCTGGGGCAAGCCTTTGTGCCTACGACTGCACCGGTAATTAGAAAGGGGCATTATATTCGTGGTAAACAGCTTCTTGCTGCAGCGAGCTAAAAGAAAAACAAAGATTGTGTGTACCCTCGGACCGGCTTCCGAGGACTACGAGATAATTTATGATCTGGTTCGGTATGGTATGAACGTAGCCCGACTAAACCTGTCCCACGGCACCCATGATGAACACAGAAAAAGGGTTGAGAACGTGCGCCGTGCGGCTAGTGAACTCGATGTACATATCGGTGTTATGTTTGATATCCAAGGTCCCAAGATCCGCACCGGTGAAGTGAAAGAGCCGATTATCCTGGGAAAGGGTCAGACCTTTCGCCTGACCCCGGAACCGATTGTTGGGGATAGTAGACGTGTATCAGTGCTTTATCCTTCCCTTCTTACCGATGTAACACCAGGCACAGTGGTTTTCATTGATGATGGAATGATTGAACTTGTAGTGCAGGAGATCAGTGAAGGTGAGCTAGTCTGCTCTGTTACGACCGGCGGGATCCTAAAAAGCAGACAGGGTGTAAGCCTACAGGGGATCCGCATTGACCTGCCCTCTCTTACCGAGAAAGATATTGAAGATATCCGTTTTGCCTGTGAGCTTAACGTGGATTTTATTGCCCTTTCCTTTACCCGGCGGGCGGAGGATGCACTGGCGGTAAAAAGGCTTTTGGATAGTCTCGAAGGGGACATTGATGTCATTGCCAAGATCGAGAACATGCAGGGTATTGAGAATATCGGGGAGATTATCGATGCTGCTGATGGTATTATGGTCGCGCGGGGTGATATGGGTATCGAATTACCTACTGAGGAGGTTCCCCTCCTACAGAAACTGATCATTAGCCGGTGCAATGAGGCGGGGAAGCCAGTGATTACCGCCACCCAAATGCTCGATTCTATGGTGCGAAATCCCCGACCTACCCGGGCTGAGGTTGCTGATGTTGCCAATGCTATTTTCGACGGCACCGATGCGGTGATGCTTTCTGGGGAGACTGCGGTGGGCAAGTATCCCTTGGAAGTGGTGCAGATGATGCGCTCCATTGCTGACCGCGCCGATGTGGCATTGCCCTATAAGGAGATCCTAGATAAACGGGCAGCCCAGACCTCCCTAACTGTTGCCGATGCCATTTGTCATGCTACCTGTGTGACGGCCTATGAGTTGGGATTAAAGGCGATTATTTCTTCCACCCGTTCAGGTAGTACCGCAAGGAAGGTGGCCCGTTTCCGACCCAAGACTCCGATTGTAGCCACAACTCCTTCGGTCAAGGTAGCTAGGAAGCTCTCCCTAGTATGGGGTGTATTCCCCCGTATTGTCGATTTTGCTCAGGATACCGATACTGTCATTGAGCTTAGCGCTCAAAGGACCTGTGAGCTTGGTATTGCCTCAAGGGGCGATCTTGTGGCTGTCACTGCGGGGGTCGGCGGTAGTACACCGGTGGGCACTAATTTTATTAAGGTGCATGAACTAGGGCCGAAGCAAGACTCTGACTTGGTCTAGAAAGTCATGGAGTCTCTCAAATCCAAGACCTACTCCAAACCAGAGGGGGGCGTAGTCGAGCCGGACTGCTCCCCCCAAAGCCGAATAAGATGTACGACTGTAATCCCAAGGACAGATACCAACTGTTACCCTCAAGATTGTGCCTGTGATTGCTTCCACGCCGAAGATGGCACCAACCCAAACCAATCCTCGCAGATACCACGGCAGATGACGAATCCGATCATGAATAGGTTCCAAAACAATTCCTAGTCCGTAAATGGGGAGCATCCACAGATAGGTCCTACCCACCAGTTGCCACTCGCCGCGCAAGAAGGAACCCAAACCAGTCCACACAATTTCCATTGTCCATCCAAGTAGTCCGTAAGTAAAGAATCGATAGCCCATGTGCTTAGTCTGGGACAACCGCCAACCAAACTCCCTGAAAGAAACCGGGTCCTTTGGACAGACTATCCAAAACAGGGCAGCAAGTATGAGTAAGAAGTTTACGGGTCTTACTAGGTGTTCTTAGTAATAGTAAGAGAGATACGCGGATCCTTAGTGATGAGGTAGAGGTAAAAGAAGGGATCGAGCCTCTCGTATGGGGAAATCTTCGAGAATACTTTAACATTTCCCTGCAAGACTTGGAGCTATCGTTGCTGGAGGTGTTGCGCAAGTCACTCGGGATAGCGTTGGAATCATGTCTCAAGACCGTAGATAATGCCATTCACTTGAACCTGAAAAGCTGAAGACTGTCAGCGCGTGCTCAATGATTTGAGCCAAATAGCGTAAACGTCAAAGCTAACCCACATAGCACCAGTTTTGTTGTGGTGGGATAATCGAACCATCATAACTTAGCGAGGTGACTGGTGTGGTGACCCAAGACAAACGTCAGCTTTGGGAAGAACGT
>JALNWK010000066.1 GCA_023230925.1 Limnochordia bacterium | reverse complement strand
TTCGGTCTTGGTCAGCCGTTCAATCAATAGGTCCGTTGTGTCAGCAGTACCTAAGGAACTCAATGCCTTTCTAAGGATCCACATCATCTGCAGTTCACTATTATTCAAGAGTAATTCTTCCTTACGGGTACCCGACTTATAAATATCAATGGCGGGGAAGATCCGCTGCTCAGCAAGCTTCCGGTCTAAATGGATCTCCATGTTACCAGTACCCTTGAATTCCTCGTAGATCACATCATCCATCCGACTGCCCGTTTCAATCAGTGTGGTTGCCAAAATAGTGAGGCTTCCGCCACCCTCGAAGTTGCGCGCCGCCCCAAAGAACCGCTTTGGACGATGCAAGGCCGCAGGATCAACACCACCGGATAACGTTCTGCCACTGGGTGGTACAACCAAGTTATGCGCCCGGGCTAGGCGGGTAATCGAATCCAGAAGGATAATTACATCCTGTCCGCTTTCAACCATTCTCCGTGCCCGCTCCAAGGCCAAATCGGCAACCCGGACATGGTTTTCCGGGGGCTGGTCAAAGGTGGAACTAATCACTTCCCCTTCCACAGATCGTTCCATATCGGTAACTTCCTCGGGACGTTCGTCAATCAGAAGAACCATCAGCTCAATCTCTGGATGATTGGCGGTCACACTATTGGCGATCTTCTTTAGAATCGTCGTTTTTCCCGCCTTCGGTGGCGCTACAATCAGTCCCCGCTGCCCTTTACCAATTGGAGCAATAATATCCATTAGTCGCATGGCAATATCGTCGGGATCTGCCTCCAAATGGATCCTTTCATCGGGGTAAATGGGGATTAAATCGTCAAAGTTTGGTCTTCGTACAGCCGCTTCTGGATCTTTTAAATTAACGGCCAAAACCTTCAGCAGGGCGAAATAGCGTTCACCCTCCTTGGGCGTCCGCACTTGCCCTAAAACCACATCTCCCGTTCGAAGATTAAATCGGCGGATCTGGGACGGAGAAACATAGACGTCATCCGAGGACGGACTCATATCATTCACCCGAAGGAACCCATAGCCATCAGGCAAGATCTCTAAGATCCCGTCCTTAAAATACAAACCCTCATTCTCCGTTTCTGCACGTAGGATCTCAAAGATAAGTTTTCGTTTCCGAAGCTTTCGGTATCCTTGGACTTCCAGACCCTTAGCAATCTGATAAAGTTCTTCGTTGGTCTTTGCTGCCAACTCAGCTACATTCATAGACATATTACTGTTTACTCCCACAACATGGGTAAACAGATCTTCCCTCCTTTTAATTGTTCTACGCCTTACCGCTACAACCAAATAATTTCATCTTAGAACGCACTACTTCCCGCATACTATCCCTACTAGGCCCGATAATCTTCCGGGGATCAATGACATCGGGGTTTTCCTCAAGGTACTTCTTTAAGGTCTGACTAAAGGCAACCCGGAGTTCAGTATCGATATTGATCTTGGTAATACCAATTTGCACTGCTCTTTGGATACTCTCATCGGGTACACCCGAGGCGCCATGAAGTACCAACGGCACTTCAACCCGTGCTCTAATGTCTGCTAGCCTTTCAAAGTCCAACTTCGGAACACCTTTGTAGACTCCGTGGGCGGTACCCACAGCTACAGCAAGAGCATCTACCCCAGTAATTTCCACGAATGTGACCGCTTCATCGGGATCGGTGTAGATGGCATCTTTATCACTAACAGATATATCGTCTTCAGTACCACCGATGCGGCCCAATTCACCCTCCACGGAGACACCAGAAGGATGCGCAACTTCCACCACTTTGCGCGTCAGTTCGATGTTCTCCTTAAAGGACCAATGGGAGCCATCAATCATGACCGCGGAGAACCCAGCCCGAATACACTTGACCGCCTGTTCAAAACTAGTACCATGATCAAGGTTAAGAGCAACAGGAACACTGGCCTGCTTTGCGGCTACCTTCGCCATAGCAACGATGTAGTCTAGCCCAGCATATTTCAGACCGCCTTGACTTGCTTGCAGAATCACAGGTGCCTTCTCCTCTTCGGCAGCCTGAACTATTGCATGTAAAATCTCTAGGTTGTTCAGATTAAATGCGCCAACTGCGTATCCTCTCAATTGAGCATCCTTTACCAATTCTCCTACGGTTACAAGTCCCACAATTATCATCCTTTCGAATTCGCATATCAAAAGTACACTAGCATCATAGCCCAAAACCCTTGAAAAGAACAGAAAAACTGAATAGACCTAGATGCTTTCCCGCCTTGGTTTTATATACTGCCCTTAGACAATTCGAAATGAGTACAAATCGGATATTCTTCGACAGTACTTATTAACACCGACCGTAGGGGAGATCCGATCGGCACAGGTAGGTTGACTCAGAACATACGCACAACATCCTTGTCGCTTAATACCGTGTCACATCTTTTCGCGTCTTGATTCTGGAAACAGAGACGATCATATCTTACTGACCAGGAATTAGTAATAGGGCGGAGGCTTATGCTATCGCTATAGTTCTTCGCCATCAATCGGCAAATTCCTTTCTTAGAGCACAATTTATCGTTCTACCCACGAACCTCCTCTCAACCCACTCCCATAGAACAGCTTTACCTTACCAAAGGCAGCCAATTGCAGTCACCCCTAATCCTTACTGCAAACACGCGCCAAGTGTTTCTCACTTCAGTAGGAAGAATATTCACAGCTAGAGATCCATCTTATCTCACCGTTCCAATCTAGGTAAACATCGACTACAGCTGAAGCGGACCAGATCTCGAGCATTGCCTCAAATAAGAGAGCGGAAACGGGTAATTCCGCTGTCACAGTCGGTTCATCAACCAATGCGATAGACACGGTATGACATTGTCGATCATAGAAAAGCATTTCCACGGTAAACAAAGGGTAAATACCCTCAATGTAAATCACTTTCCCCGTCTGATCTAAACAAACAAGTCCCCACTGTTCGAACCCGCCAGGCACAGGTGAAAGGGCGTCAATACTACATGGTCGACCATTCTGCAAAATAAATGTGTCATCATTAAGCTTACCCCAAATTACCTCTGTATCGGTGACAAACTGGATAAGACCGGTATCTAAATCAACCCTAGTAATGGCGCCGTATAATACTCTGCTTATGGATGAACTGTGGACAAGATGAAGGGGATCTGTAAACTCATAACACAAATCAACAGGATACCATGCGTCTATGCTAGTATAACATAAACTGATGATTGCCGCTGCCATAGTCAGGATAAGGCGACTTCTTTTCATTGGGGACTCACCTCTTGTTTCTCATCTCACCTCCATTATCAACCGATTCACCAAGATTTATACTTCCAGAGTCTGTCCAGATGAGTCCTATTTTATGCCCGTCAGTTTGCCCCTCATTGTAGAAGGTCACTGGCAACATCCTGGAATTCACTCTTCGGTAACAAGGGCATAGAGTCCAGATACATTTGGGAGAAAAGGCTCGGTAGCTAGAGTGGGTTTTTCCAGAAGCCTTGGAATGAAGTCGCTATGAAAAAACCAGGTCCACATCGTGGCCTGGTTTTTTCATAGTCTTGAGATTTTTCGATCAAATCAATGAAGATTTTTCTTAAAATCGTCGGGAGTCAAGTTATCGAGCATCTGCTTAAACTGCTCGATTTCCTCATCGTCGATAGGCTTATTGTTGACCATCGCCTTCGCCGCAACTTGCTCAGTAATATAAATTGGGCAATTAGTTCTTAGCGCCAAAGCAATCGCATCACTTGGCCGTGCATCGATATCAAGTTGGCCCTTAGCTGTTTCAATGTATATCCTAGCATAATAGGTTTCATCACGTAGGTCAGTGATCGCAATTTTGACAATCTTTGCACCAAATGCTTCAATAATCGATGTTATTAGGTCATGGGTAATCGGCCTTGGGGGTTGGATTCCTTCTAACTGGATCGTGATAGCATTTGCTTCGGCCGGTCCAATGACTATGGGAATAAAACCCCGCTCCTGGGTATCAGTGATCACTACGACCGGTAACATCGACCTTTGATCAACTCCCACAACTTTGACCTTCATCCTGATCATCTGCCCTCACCCCTCGGTTCGATTGTAGCCGGTTCCCTCTCACTACCGGTATCATCATTATAGCAGATATCAGATTGGCCTTCCACCAAACGGCACAGCTGCAAACCAGCGAAAGACAGGCCAATGCGGCGAATTCGCCCCCCAATGGGGCGAAACTTAGAAACATGTACCAGGATAAAACTCGCTGCGTTCGGTTTATCCTATGTTTTTCAAACCATTGACTCTTAGCCCAACCTAATTTTGGTAGTGCCTTCAGTTATTGGCATTGGTTCAGTAGAGCTTTAGTTGGGATCTTGCTAAGATTTGCATTTCCGAAAGCCGTTCTTTTCTTCAAGAAACTTGTAATAGGGCTGAACCAAAGGGCTCTACGGCATATTTCACCTCAGTACTGGGATGACTTTTTAATCCTTCCAGCCTCAGCGTCCAACCAATATACACTATGCCCTAGCAATCTGGATGTGATACCCTTAGACAAAAGACTGTTACCAGTGAGGTGAAGTCCTTTACCCCATTGGTAACAAGTCCTATCTAGGTTGCCCTATAGCCTAACGTTCGATGTCCCCATCCTACGCTGTAAAGCTGCCTCAACTAGGCCTTTAAACAAGGGATGGGGTCTATTGGGCCTGGATTTGAACTCCGGATGGAACTGACAGGCAACAAACCAGGGATGTTCTTCAAGCTCCACAATCTCAATTAGATTCCTTTCTTGATTAACTGCAGCAATGCGCATTCCATGGTGTTCTAACACGTCCTTGTACTGCCAGTTTACCTGATACCGATACCGGTGCCGTTCACTGGTCTGCGCCGACTGATAGGCAGCCATGGCCAAAGACCCTGGGTAAAGATCATACGTCCAATTGCCAAGACACATGGTACCACCAATCTGCCGGACTTTCCTTTGGTCAGGTGACTTATCTACCACCGGATGGCTCGTTGCATTGTTGTACTCACGACTGTTAGCATCATCAAGATTGCAGACGTTGCGTGCAAACTCAACCACAGCACAGTGCATACCAAGACAAATACCCAAGAACGGAATTTGCCTCGTGCGGGCATACCAAGCCGCTTCGATCTTACCCTCCACGCCCCGACATCCAAAGCCTCCGGGCACAATTATACCGTCAAGACCACCGAGCAGTTCATCGGAGGACTCTTTGGTTACCGATTCTGCATTAATCCATTCAACTAGCACCTCTTGTTGATGGGCCACACCCGCATGTCGCAAGGCTTCGACTACACTTAGATATGCATCAGGCAATGAGACATACTTGCCCACAATGCCGATCTTGATCTGGCCTTTGGGGTTGTTCAGGCTATGGACCATCTGTTGCCACTCACTCAGGTCACTAGCTTGTGCCGGCAGGTTCAACATCCTCACTACCAGTTCATCGAGGCCCTGCTCTTGAAAGATGAGAGGCACTTCGTAAATACTTCTGACATTAGGATTTGATATAACCCCGTCCACTTGTATGTCACAAAATAGAGCGATTTTTTCCTTTACGTCCTTGTCAATAGCGTGCTCAGACCGACAGACAATAACATCCGGTTGAATTCCTATACTTCGTAATTCCTTTACACTATGTTGGGTTGGCTTCGTCTTAAGCTCCTGGGCCGCCTCCAGATAGGGCAGCAGAGTAACATGGATGTATAGGCACGAGTCTTTCCCCACATCGTTTTTAAACTGCCGAATAGACTCCAAGAATGGCAAGCTCTCGATATCTCCAACAGTGCCACCAATTTCCACCATAACCACATCCACATCATCGGTGGCCAATGAGGTAATTTGGCTCTTGATCTCATTGGTAACATGGGGGATAACCTGGACTGTCTTACCAAGAAACTCGCCGTTACGCTCTTTGTTGATGATGGACCAGTAGATCCGACCAGTTGTTATATTGGATTGCCGGGTCAGATTCTTGTCCATAAAACGTTCATAGTGACCTAAATCAAGATCGCTTTCTGCCCCATCTTCGGTCACAAATACTTCACCATGCTGGAAAGGGCTCATCGTCCCCGGGTCCACATTTATATACGGGTCAAGTTTTAAGACATTGACTTTGACACCGCGGCTTTCCAATAATCTCCCGAGGGATGCAACGGTAATCCCCTTTCCTAAGCTAGAAACCACACCGCCAGTCACGAAAATATACTTTGCCATTAGTGCTCCTCCCACAACGCGCCAAAACTTTCGGAGCAATGAGCATACGTGCCCTGTGCAATTATATCAGATTAACCGCAGTCTGAACAAGGGCATACTGCTCTATTGTCCACTGTTTTCTGCCTCGGCTTCCTCCTTCTTTTGGTACTTCTCTAGCACCTTCAAGAAGCCAAAGTTTTGGAAGATCGCGATAGAGCCAATCAGTAGCAGAATCAGACCTACTTGTAACAAAAGACTAACTAGAAAAACCAATAGGACCATTAACGTAATCATCAGACTAACAACCAGATTATCCAAAGCAAGTAAAGCTGCCTGCTTGAGGATCATCTTAATCTTCCTTGGCCTTTGCACCAAGACCGGAAATAGCCAGTTGGACATCAAAAGCCAAAAAACGACAATATAGAAAGTCAGTATCAGCACAGCCATGGTGATTATTGCTGGTCCTTGGAAAACATAAAGATAGAAATAAACATCTAGGATTAAAATAGCCCATACCACAGCAATAATGGTCATTAATCCCGTAGCCCGTCCAAAATACTTACGAAAGCCCCGGAAAAAATCACCGAGACTAAATATCTCACGATTAATCACCCGAGCGATCGTGTCATAGGCTGCAGCAGTGGCTGGTCCTAGGGTAAAAAGTGTGGCCACTATGGCAATTACGAATACAGCCGGTATCGTGGCCGTCTTGGTAAGGGTGATCACAATCAGTGGTGCTAACCCGATTGCAAACCAAAGAAAACTGGTGATAATCACCGTCCCAAAGTATTCATAGATGAGGCGAAGGCCTCCACGGAAAATCGCCCAAGACAGTTTCAGTGACACTCCAGACATTGTGCCCCCCCTTCACGCACATCCTACATCGATGTAGGAGCTGAGATACCCATAAGCTTCAGTGTATTTGCCAATACCTCTTTGACTGCCATTACCAAAAGTAACCGGGCTTCTTGCTGTGAATCACCTAAGACCCGGCAGTGACTATAGAAGCTGTGGAACAGTGCTGCAACCTCATGGGCATACCGCGGTATCCGATGGGGTTCCCGTCTTAGGGCTGCCATCTCTACCTCCATAGGATATTGGGAAAGTTTCTTCAGCAACTCCACTTCATACTCACTGGAGAGCTCATCTTCTCCCAAAGCCAGACTACAGTCCGGAAGAGCGGTTACCTCTTTCAAGAGACTACAAATACGCGCATGGGCATACTGAATATAGTAAACAGGGTTGTTCTGACTTTGCTCCTTGGCTAAGTCAAGATCGAAGTCCAGGTGACTTGTAGGACTACGCATGATAAAGAAGTAGCGGGCCGCATCCTTACCGACTTCCTCAAGTAATTCCTCCATGGTGACAAACTCCCCGGCACGCTTTGACATTCTCACCTGTTGCCCACCTCGTAGCAGGCGGACTAACTGCAAAATAATGATCTCTAGTGTATCATCACCATAGCCCAGGGCCTGAATTGCCGCCTTGGTCCGCGCGATGTATCCATGGTGATCAGGACCCCAGATATCGATCAGTCTCGTATAGCCCCGTTCTAACTTATCCAAATGATAGGCAATATCCGCGGCTAAGTAAGTCGGTGTGCCGTCCGCCCGAACCAGTACCCGATCCTTGTCATCACCGAAATCGGTGGAACGAAACCAGAGGGCATCATCGGCCCGGTAGGTAAGGCCGCGCTCCTCCATGGCAGCAATCACTGCGATCACCTTGTTCGCCGCATGTAGGTCCCTTTCCCTAAACCAACAGTCGAACTTAACCCCAAACTCGGCTAAGTCGTGCCTTTGGGACTCCACCATGTAGTCTAACCCATGTACCTTAAACCATACCGTTCGTTCCGTTTCGGCCAGCTCGGTCAACTCTGAATGTTCATCCAGGGCCCTTTGGGCAAGTTCAGTAACATACTCTCCGGGATAACCATCTTCGATAAAGGGGATATCCTCTCCGAGAATCTGTCGAAACCTAACCTCTAAGGATTGGGCGAATCGATCAGCCTGGTTTCCCGCATCATTGACATAATACTCACGGGCCACCTCATATCCGGCTTTGCTGAGGATACTCGCTAAACAATCACCAACGGCCGCCGCCCGGGCATTAACAATATTCATTGGTCCCGTTGGATTGGCACTCACAAACTCCAGTAAGACCCGCTGTCCAGATCCGATATTACTGTCACCATACGCTGATCCTTGGGTAATGATGTCCCGTAACACCTGATGAAGCCAGCTGTTTTTTAGGTAGAAGTTGATAAAACCCGGACCTGCCACCTCCACCCGCTGAATATTTGTCCCATCTGTTTCCATGTGTTGACAGATGGTCTCGGCAAGATGACGGGGCTTATCCTTCACTACCCTTGCTAGTAGCATCGCAACATTGGTCGCGTAGTCACCGAACTGCTTATCGGCTGGTACCTCCAATGCTATTTCAACATCATCCGTGGAAATATCTAAACGCTCCAGGGCATTTTCGATACACCCAATTATCTGTGCTTCTTGTCTTTTTGTGGCGTCCATCTGAAATCCTCCTGCGAAATACCAATCACTGCATAATAATGTTGGCATCACGGCGCACTGGTTCAAACACGCCCATGTGCCCACCAATGGTTTCCACTACATTGCCCTCAACTAGTAGTTGGACCCGCTTGATCTGCTCAAACTCCGTCAGCGTATTGACAATGGACATCAGGGTCATCTGTTCCAGCCGTGCTCCCCCTTCAAAGTTCCTAATAATCTCCTCACTTAGGTCCACAAAGGCGGTATCGCCCTCTATATATAAACGACGAAGTTTGGTCCCCTTTGGCACCCCGGGCATCAGGTCCTTACTAGACCCTGGTCCCTTTAACAGCTCTTCCATGGCTGTCTGGGGGGTACACTTCTGCCGTGGGACCTGTTTGACTACGGGTTCCAGTAGGAAATCCGTGGAAGTGGCCCGGATGAAGTACACCGTAAGGGGACTATAGCCCACCGCTTCTAGTTCAGTTTTCAGGGCCTGATTCTCTTTTTTCAGGTTCTGCATCGTCGCGACAAGGAGGTTTAGCTGTTCTTCAAGGTTATGTATCCTCTTGACAAAATCCCGTTGCTGGGCGAAGGAAAAAACCAAGAACCCAATAGCAAGACCCGTCAAAACCGCGTATCCTAGAGCATTCTTCATGTATGACCCTCCGTAGTCGCGCCAAACATTTGCTGTGTCCATTAGCCCTATTGTACTGCTTTCATTGGTCGTGGTCAAACCTCTTCTTAGACCCCAGCTCCTTTGTACGTCATCGTTACATGACGCATACAGAACAATGGACTCTAGAAATCCGTACATAGCAAAGTGGCATCCCGAGTAGATAATCACGCTCTTAGGGCCCTTACCGGTAAACTTCTTCAGTGCCACCGCGAGGATTTTGCCTGCGTGGTGGCCTGCCATTCTCGGCTCCTTTGTGCAACTGGAAAGAGGTACCATAAAGACATGGAACACCACAAAATTGTACTTGAGTACTCTTGAAATCTTCGGTGTTCCAAAGTCCTTTATTTGGCGATAATCATCTTCTATTTCAGGCCTTTAACTCATAGGTCATTACGATTTGCCGGGTCGTTCTGCTAAGGTTTGTCGTGACAAACACAGAGTATTCGTCCTTTTTTGTGTCGTGAACGACACAAGCATTGAGCTCGACATCTTCTTCGGGGGCATCGCTACGCCAATGGCAACCTAAAGTCTTCACTAAGGCAATTTTCTGCTGCTTACGTTTTTTGTTTGGGTGATCACGCCAATAACTTTGTTCCTTTGCTATAGACACAGCCTGTTCATAGGCCTCCATGTTCTTGTTGAGTAGTATCCCCGCTCGGACTTTAGCTCATTTAGTAGTTCTCTAGAGATAAAACCTCGGTCCTTGATAAGGATATCACCAGGTTTTGGTATTTTGCTCGTTAGAACCATTTCGCGACTTAGTTCCAGACCATGCTTATTAATAGATCCTAATCTGATGTCTTCTAACATTCCGGTATCCTCTACGATTCCTCGGTAGCTAACTTGTATCCTCGTTGACTCCCTTTTTCGTCGTGTATTCCGGTCATTTCGATCACTGAATATGGGGTGTATAGTCTGATAAATGTTCGTTGATAAACAGCTTGCGTACAGCTGCATCCATGCCAAGATATGCTCCGTCATATAAGGTAATTCGCGTTTGTCCGGCTAGACCGATAATCACATGTACTGCCGAACGTTTACCGTGACTTGAGTCTCCCATCGTTTTCTTCGTCGGTATTTCAAACAGCTTGATAAGTCTTTCTGCATAGGCGGGCATCCCCAGCTGGGTCGGAGCATAGCTGCTATTTTAAGCAGATCCTACCTTAAAATCATGTTTTGAGTATAAAGCCAAATAACTTTTTAGGCCAAGTTCAAGGAGTTAGCGGGTGCGTTGATGAGTACAGATGCACTTTTCCTCTTGGGATGAACTAGTGTTTACCGCATACGCGTGGTGCAAACAAATATGTCGCTTGCTTGGCTACCAGTTCTGCCATTCCTCGGTGTTATGTGAATTCTATATTAAAAGTCTCGTAAAATCTTACTTGCTCGGAAGCCCCAGTTTGTTGTAGTATTATGGTGACTATGGAAATATTAAGTGAGGTCCTTCAATGAAAAAGACTGTGTATACCATCCTCATATTGAGCATTGTTATTGGCGTCTCCCTGATGGTGTTCGACATAATGGACAGAAGTAGCGATGGCTTTAGGATACCAGCGAGGTTTAAAAAAGTTGTTGTTGACTTGAGTGACAGAGCTAGATCAAATGAACTGCTTTTCGAAAACCACTTGGAAGTACCCTCCAGCATTGAGTTGTTCATGCAGTCAAATGCTGCAGGTGAAAAGACTGTGGAGGTCATCAGTGAATCGGAAATTCTCGGTCTGAATCGTCGGAAGATTGACTTCAACGTCGGTCAGTATACGGGGAACTCAGCGACATCCGCTACTTTTGTCATGGATGCAGGTAAGTATTCTGTATACCTCACTAGCCCGCAAACTGATGGCCAGATCGCCATTGGCTATCAGGAGTCGCCTAAGGAGTCATCAGAGTTTGAACGGCTATATAGAATACATGAGGGCGATCTCGACAACCCCCCTGCAGGGTATGAAGAGATTTTCTCAGCTGATCTCCTTGGGCGAAGTTGGCAGACCAAGGTAATCTATACCCTATCACTTGCTACAACCAAGGACATTGGTTTATCCGTTTACACTTCTGCACAGCAGGGAACTGTTTCTGTTGATCTCATTGGCAATACTTCAAGCCTTATTGGGCTAGGCAACCCTGCCCGTAACAGAATATGTGACCAACTAGAAACTAGACTAACCCCAGGCGAGTACCAGTTCAAAGTGACCTGCGAAAATGCAGATGGGCAGCTATATGTATTTCTCAAGCAATAAGTAGCAAGGAGGGCACCATGATTAAGCGACAATCTCCCACAATCACCCAAGCCAATATTGCGTTTTTCATAACAGCCGTGATAACACTTGTAGGCAGTGCATTCTTTCAGCCACGTCTGGGCGTGGGCACGAATTTGTGGATCAATGAATTTGTCTACATTCTTTTTCCACCGCTTTTGCTGGTATGGATCAATGGATGGTCTGTTGAAGATGTGTACAGGTTCCGGAAAACCTCCATAAGGAACATGGTCATCAGTGTTTTAGCGGGTCTAAACCTGTGGTTTTTTGCCTTCTACGTCTCGAGAATCAGCCGCATGTTTCTAGATAACAGAATCGGCCTTCTCATTATTCCTGACCAACAAACCGATCTTTCCATCTACCAGAGTATTCTTCTGCTGATAGGTATGATTGTTCTAGCACCAATTTGCGAGGAAACCTTTTTCAGAGGATTTATGCAGAGGGCGTATGAAGGCCACAGCAAGAGATACGGGTTTGTGGTAACTGGTACCATTTTTGGGTCCTATCATGTTCTCAATGGAATCAGTGAGGTATTTTCGGCCTGCATTCTCGGCCTTGCCATGGGCTATCTGGTATATAAAACAGATTCAATTGCAACATCAATGATTTTCCATGCCGCAGCAAATACATGTGCTATAGCCCTAGGAGGGGTCTTTGCAGCAAGCACTCTACTAGCAGTTCCGGCGTGGTTACACATTATCGCTTTTGGAGGACTCGGTTTGACTGTGGTGTTTTTGCGAAGTCTCACAGTCGGAAGCCGATCAGAAGACGATCAGAATATCAGTCGAGAAGGCGAGCGGATGTCTGGGACAGGTGTCGTTTTTTTGGCTCTGTCAGCCATATTTCTAGTTAGCGCAGGGATAATGGAGATAATAGCTAGGTTAGGCTAAAAGAGTGCACTGTAGTAAATCGTCTTTTAACTAGCCTTCGATTCGCAATATAAGTAGGCGCTCTCCGCTAGATCTTAGCTAATACTGGCCTCAAGCTCCTTTGTACCCCAAATTTCCCTTGTTTTTATAGGCTACCTTGTTTCTGAAGTATCCAATTCCTAAATGCTTGTGGTTCAATCTGAAAAGCGGACAAGATTTCCCTTTGAGTCTTTGTTAGCGGAGCCAAAAG
>JALNWK010000065.1 GCA_023230925.1 Limnochordia bacterium | reverse complement strand
TAGGAGACGGGAGAAGTCTTAGTAGGTGTGTTATCCAGTATTTGGAGCAGTTCAAATCTAACTGCCTCTGCACTATGGACTCCGGCAGCTAGACAGCGTTGAATTGCCATTAAAACAGGCTCTGGGATGAATCAGGTTTACATTAACGCCATCCAACGTAATACTTCCCTGATCGGGTTGATATAACCCCAGCAATAGCTTAATCAACGTGGGCTTACCTGCCCCATTCTTGCCAACAATCGCCACCCGTTCTCCAGGACGCAGGCGAAAGCTAACGCCCCGTAGGACCTCTTTGGTTGTATTTGGGTACTTAAAGTACACATCATTGAAGCTAATACCTCTAGTCAGATTGTCAATATGCTCCCACCGGGTCTCAGGCGGGATCTCGGGAAGATGCATGAATTTATCAAAATTATTCCAGTAAAGAATGTCTTTTTTCACCATGGACAGGGAATAGGGGATAGACCACACCGCCAAGGTCATCACTTCACTAAGAGCCGATGATAGTGCGATGAACTGTCCGGTGGTAACCTTTTGATAATAAAGGGGAATACTAAAAGCAATGAGGCTGCCAATCATGAAAGCGATCTTAACTAGGGAGAGCGCGTGTCCTTCCTGCACGTGTCTGGCCTCTAGGGCAAATTGCTCGTCGATCACTTGTCGATGCAGGTAAGACCATTTGCTTTGTAGATGATCAGACAGCTGAAAGAGTCTTACTTCCTTTACAGAAGTCCTGCCGGTAATCAGCGCGGAGATGTAGTCTGTTTTACGTCTTGTCAGTGTTTGCTCTCTGCTAAGCCGATATCCTTCAACGCCCATCCGCATTTGTATCAAAACCGCTGGCACAAACAAACAGGCTGCGCCAACTAGTGTCCACCAAGCCACCCCATGTAACAAAAGTGCAGTTCCCGCTAGGTTCACTACGTAGTTTGGCAAAAACAGGATACTATGAAATGATTGACTGAGTCCTTCCTCAGGAGCCGCACCTACCCAGGAGATAAGATCCACGGTGTTGGTATCTTCAAAACACTGGTATTCCAATCTGGACAGCTTAGCTAATACCCTAGGATTGAACCAGTCCCGCAAACGATGTTTGAGACGGATCATCGTCACCATTTCCGTTAGTTCCCGCAGATTCAAACATACCAATGCCAAAACCAAGCCAATCAACCAGGGAATAACCGGAGTAAGGGTTTGACCTTGTTCAGACTGTCTAATACCAATATCAATTACGTTTTGAGTAAGCCAAATGGTAAGCGGTGCCATGGCTCCATTTACGAGCATCACCAGGGCCAAAGCTACTGCGGGAAATCCCCCTAATCTCAAGACCTCAAGCATTAAGGAACAGTAACGCTTCATCGCTTTATTCTTTCCAGGCCACACACTAGCGCCTTTTAGAATCTTCCTTTGGGGGTATTGCGCGGTACTTCCTTTGCCGGAAACTCAGCATCCACCACTTTCCTCGCCCTAAGTACGTCACATAACTGTTCGAAACTTATGCCGTATGCTTCAGCAATGTCCTTAGCAAAGCTCATGCCAGCTGGGGGTGCTGCCACAATACGATATGTACGCTTGGCCACACTATGTCCATCAAAGGCTAATCCGGCCACCAGGCTCACCAGACGGCTATCCCCTGGCACCTGTACATTAATCTCATCAACCCGCGCTGCCAGTTCATGGAGATGCGTAGCGAAAGCCGCCCGGGCACCCAAAAATCTGATGGCACCCATGATGTCTAAAGTCATATACAGGCTTTCCCCTGGGCTAGTACTGGCTAGAGATTCGTTAAGCAGGATGAGACTGTACCGGGTAGCCGTTTGGAATATTTGTGCTAAGCGTCTTGATTCTGCACTCAATCGGCCCTCCTTGTTATCTGTCGTCTCAGGCTCAGCAAAATGGGTATAGATCCAGTCAACAGGACTAATCCTAGCCCTTGTACCCGGGACGAAAATCCCCGCTTGAAACAAGACATGTGATAATCCGATGCTACGAAGATAGGTGGTCTTGCCGCCCTGATTCGGACCGGTGATAATCAGAATCCGTCCACGAGGGCCCATGCTCACTTCATTCTTAACGATCTCCTGATCCACATTCCGCACAGGATTTGCTGACAGTAGGTCCAAAGCCAAATTGATGTTATAGTTTTCCTTTATGTCAGTAACTCGACTTTCTTTAGGCGCAACCTCCGGCCTACACATCGGCATACCAGCCGCCCGAAGGTAGTCTATGAGTTTAGTGGCTCCGATGTAGAAATCAAGCTCAATCTCCAAATGGCGGAAGAACTCCGAATTGATGCTGGTAAACCGGGACAAAATGCTGTTAACCGGCATTAACGCATCCTTGAACACACTATCAAGATCCCGAAACAAGGCGTGCTCCAAATCTGGTTTTCTTAGCAGACTATAAAACACTGACGGACACGTGTTGCCATCCACCAATCCCCGAAACCTGGCCATAAAGGACTTGGGCTCAAAGGGCTCTGAGTTGATAGCAAGTAGTGTTGCTTCCACCGGACGGAGTTCGGAGTTTAGGTTCAGACCAATGGTGACACTAGATATACTCTGAAACCTTGCTCGTAGAACCGGTAGTTCTTGCTTTAGTGCCTGGAACTCTTCCCCGCAGACCGTCTTGGTAGCATAGTCAGACAGCCGTTTCAGTCCTTCCGACTGCATATCATCACGGAACATCGCTAACACCGTCTGCAGCCTCTGCATACAGAGAACATACTGGTCGAGCACCTCAAATCGCCAACCGATCTGCTTAAGAGGGTGATCTCCCTTGGTATGTCGAGGGTTTTTGAGCGACACAAAACGGCGAATCGACGGAGACATTTCCTTCAGCTTGGAGACCAATCTAGGCAAATTCAGGAAATCATCGAGGACCGCAAGACGATAGGCAATAACCTGTGCATCCGAACAAGGATGGTATAGAATACGACGTATCTGCTCTTTGTTCCGCAGATCCACACTCATAGCCGAGACGATCTTATCCAAATCGAGATCGACAATAAACTGCGTGGGCAACTTAGCGTCCCTGCCATCAGATCCAAATCCGGACGGCCACAATAGACTGACTGATTCCTTCGACACTTCTACCTCATCTCCACGATATCCCCTAGGTGTGTTATGTACCGTCATATCCGTGAACGGATAGGGCTAGCTTTTGCAGCGCCAGTAAATCCCAGGAGTTGCTTCGCTTAAGATAAACGGAACGAGAACCGTGCACTTTATTCATTACTTTGTTTTATTCGATACTCATTCCGCAAGTCCTGCCGGTCCGACTATGCAGAATGCCTGAAAGCGGGCTCAATTTGAAAAAGAGGAAGAGATCAATGGCACCGTATCTTACCTGAACAAAGGCAAAAAGACACGGCGCCATTGCATTGGGGATAGAAGGGACCGCCCCCTTAACTAAGATGAGAGTAGCCTTACGTGCAGAAATACCAAGCCCTTAAGATCAGATCCACTAGTACTCTTTGTGAAATAGGATCTGCTTGGAAACCGTAATGGAAACAAGGTAAACAAGGATGATCACCACAACACTGAGTAGCGTACTGAAGACCAACGAAAAAGTCTCTGCCATCTTTAAGAATTGCTTTAGCCCTGTCCTCTGCCCTGAAATGGTGGTGAATACTAATACATAACAGACAAACATCGCTACTCGAGCTCGTTCTACACCTAACTTAAAGATAAGTGGAAACAGAATCGAGACCAGTATGAGTGGCGTCCCAATTGTTAACACTGCAGAAAACAGCGCCCACTGGAAAGAGGTCTTGGATAAATAGAACTGCATCAAAAATGAGACTATCCCTCCAGCCACCGCAAGAACTAACGCTGGGACATATTTGCTTAGGACATACTGTGTCCGGGTAATTGGACCGGAGATGGCAAACTTCGGAAACTGGCAGTGTTCATCATAGCTAAGGCTAAACAAAGGAATGATGAAATTCATGATCAGAAAACCTGCAGGTAGAGCCTGATGTTGCCCTTGAACCGTCAGGACGCACAACTCAACACCATCATCGCCACAAGCATCAAGAGGATCTGTTTTCTGATTACCAAAAGGTCCTTGTAGATCAGTGCTTTCATTGTGACTGGCCCCCTTTAATGAAGAACAACATGATATCCTCGATTGACGGTCTTTCTAGCTCTAGACTCCGGGGCGCTAGTGTCTTTCTTAGCAGGAGCCTCTCCCCGAACTCATTTTTGCGGTGGCCCACGATTGCCGCTGGGTCAATGGTCTGAGCGGTCTGGGAATTGCAGGAGCAAAGCACGTATTCATCTTGTAGGAGATCTTTGCTCTCCATGAAAATAAGTCTTCCTTCATGAATGAAGGCAATGTAGTCGGCTGCTTTCTCCAGATCGGAAAGGATATGGGAGGAGATTAAGACGCCCCGCCGTTCATCTTGGATAAACTCTAGTAAAATATCCAGGATTTCCTCCCGCACCACCGGATCAAGGCCGCTGGTCGCCTCATCAAGGAGTAGTAGTCTAGCCCCATGGGACAACGCAATCGCCAAAGACAACTTCATTTTCATGCCCCGGGAGAGGTCCCCAACTGCCTTATCCGGCATCAGATCGAACTGTCTGACATACCGGTCGAAGGTAGCATCCTGCCATTGACGATACATTCTCCTGCATATTTTCTGAATCTGAGCCACCGTCAAGACAGAGGATAGATGTAACTCATCAAACACTACCCCTAGTTGGTCGCGTATGCCCACCGGGTCTTCACCCATCCGTCGACCGAAAATCCGGATCTCACCCTGTTCAGGGTAGATTAGCTCCAGGATCAACTTAATCGTGACACTTTTGCCGGCACCATTCTCACCGATCAAACCGACGATGGCGCCCTGGGGAATATCCAAGTCCCAAGGACCCAGTTGAAATCCTGGGTAAGTCTTCTGCAACCCCCTAATTTCAATAATATTGCTATTCATGGTTATCCTCACCTTCTGTGTTGAGTACATCCAGTAGCTCCTTTAGTTCACTAACCGGTATCCCGGATAGGCGAGCAAGATCAAGTGCTTTAGCCAGATGCGCCTCGATGTTTCGCAGGTGTTCCTCTCTTAAGAATTCAGGGTTCTGAGCGGCCACAAAGCTGCCCTTGCCCTGCACTGATACGATAAAGCCCTCTTGTTCTAGATCGTCGTAGGCCCTTTTGGTGGTAATCACACTGATCCGCAGCTCCTTTGCTAGATAGCGCATAGACGGTAGTTGATCGCCCGCCGCTAGTTCTCCACGAATAATCTGGGCCTTGATCTGATCCTTGATCTGCTCATAGAGCGGTTTTTCACTTGAGTTACGGATGACGATTTCCGAGGCTCTCTCCCCCCTTCATCCAGAGATAAACCTGTACATACTGTACGTAGTGTATATATAGTACCATAACGGCTATACACTGTCAAGGATAAGTCATGGAAGGGAGTAACCTACCTCAAACAAACAACAGGGAAGTAACGCGAGCGGCATGTACATGGGGAAGGCACAGATGCCCTGATGACAGGTGATGATGATCAGTCTAGCACAGACCGCGAAGGTGGAGCAGAAGTTCCGTAGGTAATCACGAACCGAATAAGTTGACCCGACTGCGCGGCCTTAATCTGATGACCCATTTTACCAAGCAGGATCCGCGCAATATATAGCCCCAAGCCAGTACCACTACCATGTCGGCTCGGATCCACAGTGTAGAAGCGTTCAAACAAACGCTGGGGCTCCAAGACGACCTGACTATCAAGGTCGTTTTCCAGGATGGTGACAATCTGACCGTTCAGTTGCCCGTGGAAAATACGTGCGTGGATCTTGGCATGCTTAATGATGTTTTGAATCAGATTCGTATAGACACGGACAAGTTCTTTGCGGGACAGCCGTATGGGGGGTGTTTCTTGAATATCCAGCTCCAATTTCAGACCACGTCTGATAAAATCCTGGTAAAAGGTTAATACCGTATCTTCCAGGAGCGGGACGCAGGAGACCGTCTCCAGTTCCAGGGGATACTCCTCCTCTTCTAGCTGGGACAGCTCATAAAAATCGGTGATTAGGTTCTGCAAAATGATGGCCTTGCGCTTTACCACGTCTATGTACAGCCCTCGCTCCTCGGCGCTCTCGGAGCTTTCCGCCAGCTCAAGATAGCCGAGGATCGAGGTAAGTGGCGTGCGCAGGTCATGGGAGATGCTAGTGATTTGCGATTGCAGGTTCCGTTTCTGTCGCTCCAGGTCCCGGTTCACTTTGCGACTGTGATTGAGCAACCTATTGATGCCAACCAACAGCTTGTCAAACCCCGGGGCAGCTTCGTCAAGACGAAGCTGCATGTTACTTAGCTGATTCGGCTCAATGGTCTTAAGCTGGCCGAGAATGGAACGGATTTGTCTTAGCATAATCACTAACAATCCAAGAAGAAGCAAGCAGAGCACAGTAAGCACAAGTATGGCCAGTTTCATATCCTTGCATCTTCTCCCCTCTACAAAAATGGTCCAGCCCTGTATAAGTCCTACAACTCCCGTCTGAAGTATGCTATGGTGCCCAACCCAAACCAAACAGCCAAGTTACCTACAACGCAAACAGTAAACTCTTTGGCCTGAAGGCTGTGCCGTAGAAGCATTTCCAGGTGAGTCATGGGGTAAAACTCCAACAATACCGTAAGAAACTCATGCCTTAAAGACAACGCTCCGACAATGGGGTAGGAAATCAAACCCACTGCAAAGAAAATGGTGATCGCCGCTCCCTTATTAGGCACCAGGTAATTTAACCCTAAAGCCATCGCATTCCAGGGAACAAGCACTAAGCAGACCCCACCAATGGTTTTCAGGAAATCTAGTGCGACCAAGCTAAGGTTCCCTCCCGCGCTTTTGGGGAAGACGATAGCCCCTACCGCAATGGAAATGCCACTCAATACTGCTGCAAACACCACAGTCATCAGCATGAGGGAAACATAATCACCAAAGAAGATCCTTCCGCGGGTCATGCCGGAGGAAATCATCTGCACATGAATCCCTCTTTCCTTGTGGACAAAGGCAGAAAAGACCGCGGAGAAAATAATCGCCCCTAGCAATAAAATCGATGTTAATCCGAAGTTAAGGAATCTCTCCGTGGTGATGGGAGCCGTACCTGCTTTTTTGAAGGACCAAGCGCACATGACAATCACAGCAAGACAGAACAAAAAGAAGAGCCACAGGCTGCGCTGCCGCAGATGACGGTAACACTCTGATCTAAGATAGTTGAGCATGACGACCACCTCCGATCAGATTTAGGAAGTAATCTTCCAAGGAGTCATGTCTTTGCTCCATCCCGAGCAATCCCACGTTTTCCTGAACGAGTTTCTGGCTGATGGCACCAAGCTGATCAAACCCTTCAAAAAGCCGGATCTGACCATGCGCGTCCACCAAAAACTGGGTAAAGCCAAGATCCCGCTCCAAAATTGCCACAGCACGTCTGGGCTGCTCTGTTCGCAATTCAATATACGCTCGGGACTTAAGGGCTAATTCCTCAGCAGAAAGCTCCTCGAGAATAACCCCCTGATCGATAATAGCAAAGCGCGTCGCCAAATTAGACAGTTCCGCCAAGATATGACTACTGATCAAAATGGTGATGTGTTTTTCCTGGTTAAGCCGCAACAGCAAATGACGCATTTCTACAATCCCGGCTGGATCAATACCATTGACCGGCTCATCAAGCACCAGCACATCAGGTTCTCCCATCAAAGCTAGGGCTAACCCTAAACGTTGTTTCATACCTAAGGAATAGGCTTTGAACTTCTTCCTTCCTGCATCTGCCAAACCCACTTGCCGAAGGGCACGCTCGACTACCCCTGGGTCAACGATCCCTCGTTGCCGGCGGAAATACTCTAAGTTTTGCTCACCAGAGAAATAGGGGAAAAACTCCGGAGTCTCCACGATGGCACCAATCCGCCGTCTTTGCTTAAACAAGTCTTCTGTTTGCCCGAAGAGTTCCAGTTCACCAGCAGTTCTTTCGGTCAGGCCAGTGATTAGTTTCATCAGGGTGCTCTTCCCGGCACCGTTTCGGCCCACAATCCCATAAATGTCTCCCTGGTGGATCTCAATACTGGCATCCCTTAGAGCATAGGTATGACCGTACTTCTTACAAAGATTATCGGTCCTCACAAATACATTCATGTCTTTGCACCTCCTGCCTCTATTCTAGAGGAGGGGCAGCTTTAGTACCTGTACCAAAAGTAAACAAAACCTTAAGAAAGTCTAAAGCCTGCTCGCATCGCTCATCCGATAACCAATACCCCAGACGGTTTCAATATGCTCTTGTCCTGACGCTTGCCGTAGCTTCTGCCGCAAATGACTAATGTGTACGGTAATGGCGTTATCATCACCCACATAGTCCTCATCCCAGATCCTTCGGTAGAGCTTATCCCGACTGAAGACGACCTGCGGCTCTTCCATTAATGTCTTAAGGATCACAAACTCCGTCTGGGTAAGATCAATCTTCTGATTTTGATAGGTGACACGGAAGCACTCGACGTCCACTACCAGGCCCTGATGAGATAGCACTTGCTTTTGATCTTTTTCAGCTGTTGGTTGCGCACGCCGTAGCGCGGCTTTAACCCGGGCGAGTACTTCTCTTTTTTCAAAGGGTTTAGTAATATAGTCATCGGCACCAAGCTCTAGTGCTGTCACCTTATCATCTAATGAGATCTTCCCGGAAATAACAATCACCGGTACCGATGAGCTTTCACGGATGTGCTCGAGAACCCTCTCCCCACTAAGTCCAGGGATCATTAGGTCTAGCAGTATCAAATCGATCCGCTCTTTGAGGACGAAGAGCGCCTCGGTCCCCGAAAAAGCCGCGATCGTCTCATAGCCTTCCTTCTGCAAGAAGGTCGTCAGCAACCGGTTAATATCTGGATCGTCTTCAACAATGAGAATACGTTCTCGCACACCCCAGACTCCTCTCAAAATGAAGGTCTCGCACCTTGAACACCATAGTGAGAAACACCTAATCATTTCAGAAACTTAGTCCAGATTTCTGTTCTCCACGAGATGAGGTTTCTCCTGCTTGGATGTTTTGCCCGCACACAGAGAATAGCATCATGGGCTTTCTGCAAAGGGAATTGGAGCAGAAACGAGGAATGCTGGAGACTGATATTATAGTTCTATCCTACACTCATGGGAAAATCATACCTAGGAAGCAGAAGACTCTAAGAACAGGCAGAGGGGGCTTGGCATCAAAACGCAACTGGATCCCCTACAGACTTGGCGATAGTACATCTCCAGCCGGCGTCACCTGCCTCTCCCCACGTCTAAAGGCATAGGAGATTCCTGGCGGCTCTTTCGGATCATGCTTGAAGACTGGGTGGAATAATCTATCGCTGGCTACTAAGAAGGAACCTGTGCTGATACCAAAGAGCCAAAGGAGCTCTATGTGAATCCACCCCAGGACGCGATAAGGGCGACCCTGATCAGCTCCTGGTCACCCTTATTCCTCATGCGTGGTTAGGTCTAACCTGTTTCGCTATGATTTCACGACGGTAGCACACCGAGCACACAGATCCTTGTACTCCTCATCGGTGCCTACGCTAGGTAGATACCGCCAACACCTTTCACATTTTGCCTCATCGGCCACATTAACTTGCACCTTTACCCCAGGGCATTCGTCTAGGGATACACCGGTATCCGGTAGGCTACCTTCTGCCCGATGCACGCTTGCCTTAGAGACCATGAGCAACCGTTCTAGATCATTCAAGAAAGGAACCAAGGCTGCGTAGGCTTCATCATCTACGTACACATCAATGGCTGCTTCGTTAGAGGAACCAATCTCCTTAGAGGCTCGCATCTCCTCTAGGGCCTTCATTGCCACCCGGCGGATCCGTAGGAACTCCTCCCACTTACCCAAGTATTCTTCGTCTACCGCTGAGACAGACCAAGTGCTTAAATGCACACTTTCCTCGAGACTGCTATCTATCTCCCTTATATACTGCCAGATCTCATCGGCAGTATGGGGCAGCAGTGGGGCAATTAGCTGAGCTAGTTTAACCAAGATCTGATACATCGCTGTCTGAGCTGATCTGCGGACAAAGGAGTCTTCTGCATCACAATACAGAGTATCCTTGAGCACATCAAGGTAGAACCCGCCCATATCCACCACACAAAAGTTATACAACGCGTGGTACACCAAATGAAAGTCATAGGTGCGATAGGCCTGGGTTACCCTCTCCGCCACTTCGTTTACCCGCATGACGGCCCAGTTATCCAAGGAAGCCAATTCTGCCAATGGCACCTGATCTTTCTCCAACGAAAAATCGTGCAGGTTGCCCAGAAGAAAACGGGCGGTATTCCGAATCCTGCGGTAAGCTTCTGCCATTTGTCCTAGGATCGTATCTGAGATACGCACATCGTTCCGGTAGTCCGAGGATGCCACCCACAGGCGGAAGACATCGGCACCGTACTTCTTAATCACCTGCTCGGGGGCCAATACATTTCCGATGGACTTAGACATCTTGTTCCCCTCGGCATCAACAATAAAGCCATGGGTTAACACCGCCTTATACGGCGCCTTGCCCTTCGTGGCCACTGCCGTCAGCAATGAGGACTGGAACCAGCCCCGGTGCTGATCGCTACCCTCAAGATACAGATCCGCCGGTGCGTCTAGTTCGGGTCTTTGCTCTAATACACAACGATGACTGCTGCCCGAGTCAAACCAGACATCCATGATGTTCATTTCCTTGGTAAAATCCGCACTGCCACATTGCTCACAAACATAACCTGGGGGCAGAAAATCCGTAGCCGGTTTGATGAACCATGCATCGGAGCCTTCTTCGGCGAAGACAGCGCTGACCGACTCTATCGTCTTCTCATCTATAATCGTCTTGCCACATTCTTTACAATAGAAGATAGGAATTGGCACTCCCCAATATCGCTGGCGGGAAATGCACCAATCATGGCGATCCTTGACCATGTTGCTAATCCGGTCGATTCCCCAGCCAGGAATCCACTTGACCTCGCCAATGGCCTTTAGGGCTTCCTCTCGGAAGTCGTCAATGGATGCAAACCACTGCTCAGTGGCCCGGAAGATCACAGGCTCCTTACAGCGCCAACAATGAGGATATTGGTGTACGATTTTGCCCGCCTGCAGCAAAACCTGCGCCGCTTTCAAGTCCTCTACAATCACGGGATTGGCTTTGTACACATTCATTCCTGCATACTTACCCGCCTCTTTGGTAAAGGCACCCCGGGCATCTACCGGAGCATAGACAGGCAGCTTGTACTTCATCCCTACTTCGTAGTCCTCAACGCCATGGCCCGGAGCTGTATGGACGCAACCGGTACCTTGATCCAAGCCAACATGCATGCCCAGGATAATAGGCACAGTACGATCCTCCAAGGGATGTTGGCACAGAATACCCTCTAGTTCCTCTCCGCTGTACAGTTTCGTCGTAGACACATCCGCAAGACCTATCTCTTGGGCAAAGGTACTCCCTAACTCCTCGGCCACAACGAATTTGCCTTGCTCAGTCTCAAGAAGTGCATACTTGTAGGCTGGATGGAGGCAGACAGCCATATTGGCCGGCAGTGTCCAAGGTGTGGTAGTCCAAATGACCACCGAGGTATCTTCAGGCAGTAAGCCTTTCCCGTCTACCACAGGGAACTTGACATAGATTGAGTCCGACTGGGCATCTTTGTACTCAATCTCTGCCTCAGCTAAGGCAGTATGACAGGACATACACCAATACACAGGCTTTAGCCCTTTGTAGATATACCCCTTCGTAAACATCTCCCCAAACACCCGGATCTGTTCCGCTTCGTACTTTGGATCCAAAGTGATGTAGGGATCTTCCCATGCACCCCAGCCCCCTAGTCGTTTAAATTCATCCCTTTGAATATCTAGGAACTTCAATGCATAGTCCTTACACTTTCGACGTAGTTTCAGGGGTTCTAGCTCCTTGCCCCCTTCAAGTTTTACCACCGCATGTTCCACAGGTAAGCCATGGGTATCCCACCCCGGTACGAAGGGTGCCCGGAACCCATCCATGGATTTAGAACGGATTACAATATCCTTTAGTACCTTGTTTAGGGCTGTACCAATGTGAATGTGCCCATTGGCATAAGGCGGTCCATCGTGCAGAATGAACTTTGGCCGCCCTTCCTTTTCACCCTTTTCTTGCAGCTTCTCATAAAGCCGCTCTTCGTTCCATTTCCCTTGTATCTGTACCTCCCGCACCGGCAGATTTGCTCGCATGGGGAAGTCTGTTTTGAGCAGCTGTAGCGTATTTCGGTAATTCATGCTAATCCTCCCTAACTTTGACATAAAAAAAGCCCCCATCACTGGGGGCGAGTTAATCCCGCGGTACCACCCCGATTAGCACAATCTGTGCAACTCGGTGAATCTTAACGTTTTCCAACGTTCCGACCTACTGACACTTCAGTCGGACCCCTCCGGGCTGATCTTCACCTCGGCCTTGATCGTCGGGCTTCCACCACTTCCCAACTCGCTGGTACCAATAACCGGGCTACTTTTCCTTTCATTGGGTTTCCATATATCGGAAGAATAACAAC
The DNA here is from genome assembly GCA_023230925.1 of Limnochordia bacterium. Taxonomy (NCBI): domain Bacteria; kingdom Bacillati; phylum Bacillota; class Limnochordia; species Limnochordia bacterium. Next base: position 203 of record JALNWK010000065.1, on the reverse strand, counting down.
ACAAAGACCCTTTCTCCCGTTTCCTCAGTTTATTAACCATTATGCGCAATAAGCGGGGTGTTGTCAAGTCGATGATGGGCTGAGCTATTTGCGATGTGCTTGGTTCTGCAGTCTGGCAATTGATTAGTGGGTAAAGAAATGTACGCCAGAAAGCAAATCATGGCCAAACTAGATTGTGGAACATAAAAAGTAAGGTATGGGAG